>JBBSMH010000160.1:0-5221 GCA_038233275.1 Sphingomonadales bacterium
ATATTCGCGCCGCCTCGCGCGTCTGGACCCACAATATGGCGCGGCGATCCTCCGCCTCTTTTCCCTCACCGCGCGGCGAAGTGCGCCAGTCGTCGAGCGCCAGCGCCAGGGCGACGGCGGCTCCCGCTCCCTCCTCGCTGCGTGCAAAGATCTCGCTATGACGGATAGCGTTCTGCTGCGCCGCCAGCCCGGGTTTCCAATGCCTGCTCCGTGCAGTCGAAAGCGCCGCAACCTCGACAAAAGCGGAAGGCCCCAAGGCAGAAAATTTGGTCAAGGTCATGGAACACCGACTCGCATGTTCCTATTATGTTCCAATGTCGGGTGATTCGCAACTCGGCGTGGAGTTTGATCTTCACCCTCGCCTTGCGGGACCGAAAACTGCGCTCGGCCATTGAACAGACAAACCCAAAAAGGAGCCGCATCATGAAACACGCCCACGCCCAGGGAGACCCCGAAGAGCTCAAGAAGAAATTCTGGACCGCACTGGCAGATTCCCCCTACCTCTTCCTCCAGATGAGCGGCGATGCATCGAGCGCGGTGCCGATGAGCCCCCAACTCGACAAGCACGCCAACAGCGCGATCTGGTTCTTCACCCACACCAAAAGCGACTTCTGCAAGCTCGGGCGGGCCACCGCGACCTTCGAGAGCAAGGGCCACGACATCTTTGCCCGCTTCGACGGCACGCTGGCCAGGGAAACCAGCCAGGAGCGGTTCGACCAGTTCTGGAACAATTTCGTCGAAGCCTGGTACGATGGCGGCAAGGACGATCCCGACATCGTTTTCCTGCGCATGGACTTGGGCAATGTCGAGATCTGGGACGGTGACATGGGCATGCTCAACACCGCCAAGATGGCCCTGGGCATGACCGTCCACGACGAAGCGGAGGAACGCCACGCAGAGAACGTGAATATCTGAATTCGGGGATTCAAACAAAAAAGGGGCCGATCCTGACCGGGGAGCGGTCCCTTTTGTCATGCCGAAGGCGTCAACGTTTGTCGGCATGCGTGTCGATGGGGATCATGGTCTCGCTCCCCGCAATATCGTCCAGCCAACATACGCAAAGAACATCGTCGCGGCCGCGCCCACGGCCCCGGTGCCACTGCCCCCTTCGCCGAAAACGCCTGCCGGGAGGAAGGATTGAAGCGCGCAGGCTCGAATTCCGCGCTGGTCAGGGTCAGCGCGATGAGCACCCCGGGAAGATTGATGAAGCCCCCCGCCTCACCGCCAAAGGCAAGGGGACCAGCCGCCAGCCATTGTGGAAGCGCGATACCGAGAAATTCCTGCAGGATTGTCCCGGAAAAATAGCCGGACCACCCGACCGAAACGGCCGCTGCGGCCACGGCATATTCCATGATCAGCGCCCATCCGACCGTCCACGCCAGGAATTCGCCCATCGAGGCATAGCTGTAGGAATATGCGCTGCCCACGACCGGGATCATCGAGGCGATTTCCGCCTAGCAGAGCGCCGCGACTATCCCGCTCCGCCAGCCGGAAGCGCGCTATCTTCTTGCGAAAACTGGGCCGCGAAAGACTAGTTCGTTCCGACGCTCAGAAGGCCAGGGAAAAGTCCCGTTACAAGAATAATCGTCACGGCCAGCGGGCAGACCCAGGCAATGAGGAAGCGCCATACAGTGAAGGCTGTCGGCGAGAGCTTGGTGCTCGATCGAACGAGATTGCGGTCCGCTTTCCAGCCGATGAACACCGCGGTCAGCAACGCCCCCAACGGCAGCATGACCTTGCCGGTAAAACCGTCGATGGTGTCGAGAATGTCGGTCTCGGCAAACAGGGGCCAGAATCCTAGCGGGCGCACATCGGACCACACGTTGTATCCCAGTAGACAGGCGATTCCGACGAGGAGCGCGCCGCTCCCGAAAATCATTGCCGATTTTGGGCGACTCCAGCCACGCTCGCCGATGCCCCATGCCGTCGGCACCTCGAGCAGTGAGATCGAGCTGGTGATTGCCGCGACCAAGATGAGCAGGAAGAACAGGAAGCCGATCAGCGCGCCCGCGGGCATCGTCTGAAAAGCAAAGGGCAAGGTTTGGAACACCAGCGTGGGCCCAGTCGCCGGGTCGAGCCCGACGGCGAAGACAATCGGGAAGATCATTAGCCCCGCGATCAAGGCGACGCTGGTGTCGGCAAGCGCGATCATCGCGGATGTCGAGCCCAACCCCTCGCTGCTCTTGATATAAGACCCGTAGGTGATCAGCCCGGCCACACCGAGCGAGAGCGAAAACAGCGCCTGACCCAGTGCCGAATTCATCACTTGCGGTGTGAGCTTGCTCCAGTCCGGCGTGAACAGGAACGCAAAAGCCCGCCCGATATCGCCCACGACAGCGCCGTAAATGGTGATGCCAAGCAACAGCACGAAGAATATCGGCATTAGTATGGTCGCGGCCTTTTCGATGCCCGAATGGACGCCGCGGGCGATAATAAACAGCGTGGCGCCCATGAAAACGAAATGCATGGCCAGCAGCAGGCCCGGGCTGGCGAAAAGGTCGCCCATGCGCCCTTGGACCGCCTCCTGGCTCTCTCCGGCCAACGCTCCGCGGAACGGCTCACCCGCAGACAGCGCCTGAAAGAAATCGGCGCCCAACACGCCGGCGTAATAGAGAACCCAGCCTGCTACGACCGAGTAGAACGACAGGATCAGAAAGGCGGCGATCGCGCCTATCCCCCCGAAGATGGACCAGGCTGGCGAGGCATTTGATTGCACCGCGACCTTGCGGATCGAGCCCACGGCATCCGTCTGTCCCGCCCGACCGATGAATATCTCGGACAACACCAGCGGCAGTCCCAGCAGGAACACGCAGCCGATGTAAAAGATCACGAAGGCCCCGCCCCCGCTTTCCCCCGCCAGCGTCGGGAAGCGCCAGATATTGCCGAGCCCGACTGCCGCGCCGATCGCGGCGAGGATGAAAGCCGAACGAGAGGACCAACCCTCGCCGGTGGTTGTGCCGGTAGCGACCATTGTCGAATTCCCTCTCCGTTCGGCGGCGTTCCTGCCGCGCCGTTGGGGCGCATAAAGCATGTTATACTGCCCCTGTCCAAGCGTTGCTTTGCCTTCCTCCCAGCTCTTGCTATCGGCGAAACATGTCCACGACCTTCCAGCTCGATACTTCGACCAGCCGCGCCAACCCGACGCCTGCGCCGATGAAGCGTCTTACTGTGCCGAAAATCCGCGCGCACAAGAAGGACGGCAAGGTTGACCAGCCGCTGGTGATGCTGACCGCCTACACCGCGCGCCAGGCGCAGCTGCTCGATGAACATTGCGATCTGCTGCTTGTCGGGGACTCACTCGGGCAGGTGATCTATGGCCTACCATCCACCATCCCCGTCACTCTGGACATGATGGCAAACCACGCCGCCGCCGTGGTTCGCGGGAGTTATCATGCGGTCGTGGTGGTCGACATGCCTTTCGGCAGCTACGAGCAATCGCCGCAGCAGGCCTTCGCGAGCGCCGCGCGCCTGCTCAAGGACAGCGGGGCTGCCGCGGTCAAGCTGGAGGGCGGCGAGCAGATGGCCGAGACCGTCGCATTTCTCAATCAGCGGGGCATCCCGGTGATGGGACATGTCGGGCTGACGCCACAGGCGGTCAACGTCCTGGGCGGCTATGCCGCCCGGGGCCGTAGCGACGCCGAGGCCGAGAAGATCGTTGCCGACGCCGTTGCGCTCGACGAGGCCGGTGCCTTCGCCATTGTGCTCGAGGGAGTTCTCGAACCCATCGCGATCGAGGCGACGAAGAAGGTTTCCTGCCCTACCATCGGCATCGGCGCCTCGGCGCAATGCGACGGCCAGGTGCTGGTGACCGAAGATATGCTCGGCATGTTCGAACGCGTGCCGCGGTTCGTGAAGAAATACGAGGATATCGCCACACTCATCGGTGACACCGCGGCGCGCTACGCGGAAGAAGTGCGGGCGCGGGCCTTCCCCGGTGAAGAGCAGACCTACCAACCCAAGTCCTGAACGGAAAAACCACCCGCAATGGCGACCATCCTGCGATTCTACGGCTTTTCGCTGATCTTCACCCTCGTCTGCCTTGGTCTGGCCGTGTGGTATGGATGGGCGAGCACGGGCACCGTTACCGGCACGCTGGCACTGCTGTGGATCGTCGTGGTCCTCTCGGTGCTCGAGATTTCGCTCAGCTTCGACAATGCGGTCGTTAACGCTTCGGTTCTCAAGGAAATGGACGAGGTGTGGCCGCGGCGCTTCCTCACCTGGGGCATCGCCTTTGCGGTATTCGGCATGCGGATCGTCTTTCCCCTCGCCATCGTTGCGATTGCGGCCGGGCTGGGCCCCATCGAGACGATCAACCTCTCGCTGAACGATCCGCAAGAATACGAGCGGATCGTCGGCTCGGCGCATATCGGTATCGCCGGGTTCGGCGGGGCGTTCCTGGCGATGGTCGGGCTGAAATTCTTCTTCGACCTCGACAAGGACATTCATTGGATCGCGATCGTGGAGCGTAATTTGGCAAAGTTCGCCGCCTTGCCCGCAGCAGAGATCGCCATTCTGCTGTTGGTGATATGGGGAATTTCCACCCTGCTGGCACCGGAAGACGCGCTCACCTTCATCACTGCGGGGATATTGGGCTTGGTGACCTTCATCGCCGTGGAGGGGATCAACGCCATCCTCGAGATGAAGGAACAGGCGGCGAAGCTGCAAGGCGCCGTTGTCCGCAGCGGATTGGGCGGCTTTCTTTACCTCAACGTGCTTGATGCCAGCTTCAGTTTCGACGGAGTCATCGGCGCTTTCGCGCTTTCGAACAACATGGTGGTGATCGCGCTCGGTTTGTCGATCGGCGCAATGTTCGTGCGCTCGATGACGATCCATCTCGTCCGCAAGGGGACGCTCGCCGCTTACCGGTTCCTGGAACATGGCGCATTCTGGGCGATCATCGTCCTTGGCGCGATAATGCTCGTTTCCGCCCGCTGGCATATACCGGAGACCATCACGGGATTGATCGGAGCGGTGCTAATCGGGCTCAGCCTCTGGTGGTCGGTGCGCCACAACCGCCGCGATAGCGCTGTGTCGAGTACGACGCCGCCCCTCCCCTAGCAGCCCGCAGGCCTTCTAAGGCAAGGCTCGCAGCTTTGCAGCCATCCGTTCGCGTGTCACCTCATCGTCGCTTGCCGTCATGAGCGCGGCCACTGCGGCGGGGTTCATCGGCTGAACACGGTAAGCGCGCCATGCGAACTCGAGCGCGGCTTCATCGTTTCCC
>JBBSMH010000161.1:0-5199 GCA_038233275.1 Sphingomonadales bacterium
GATCCGGATACGACCCCCGGCCCATCCGCCCCACGCTCGACATGCTCGCCGGGAAGGCCAGCGAATAGCCTATTCGCGATAGTCCAGTGGCGGATCGCGATCGCCGAGCAGCGAGCGGTATTCGTAACCCGGTCCGCGGGCGGCGTCGAATTCCGCCCGCGCGGCATCGCGCAGCTCGGGATTGGTAAAGAGCTCCACCGCCATCAGCGCCAGCGCCTTGGCCGCGACCTGCGTGCCCTTGTGACCGATAGAATGCCCGCTTGCCGCCACTGCCTGCCAGCTGTGTGCGCTGGTCCCCGGTACCCAGGTGGCGGTGCGCAGGCCGACAGTAGGCGTGGCCCAGGAGACGTCGCCGACATCGGTCGAACCATAACCGAGCGACTTCCTGTAAGGCTGGACATCCCCCGCGCTGGCGAGCGGCTTGGCAGCGTCACCGAGAGATTCCTGGATTTCCGCGGCCCAGGTGCGCTCTTCGGCGGTGTATTCAACACCGCCAACCTGGCGCAGCTTGGCATCCATCGCGCGCGCCAGTTCTTCGTTGACCAGCAACGGGTTGTTGCCGTGGATGATCTCCCACTCGACCTCGGTCCCGGTCCCCATGGCTGCGCCTCGCGCGGTCGCCACGAGACGTTCCCACAGCGCGCGCACCTCTTCGGCATTGGAATGGCGGATGTAGTAGAACACTTCGGCAAAATCAGGGATCACATTGGGTGCCGAGCCGCCTTCCGTGATGACATAATGGATGCGCGTATCCATGCTGGTGTGTTCGCGCATCATGTTGACCATCATGTTCATCGCCTCGACCCCGTCGAGCGCGCTGCGGCCGCGCTCGGGGGCGGCGGCGGCATGGGCGGAGACGCCCTTGAAGCGGAATTTGGCGGAACGATTGGCGAGGCTGGTGCGCGCCTCGGCGCTGTTTTCGTCATCGGCGTGCCAGTGGAGCGCAACATCGACATCATCGAATAATCCGGCGCGGGCCATGTAGACCTTGCCCGATCCGCCTTCTTCTGCGGGCGTGCCGTAAAGCCGGATGCGGCCCGGCGTTCCGGTTTCCTCGAGCCAGCGCTTGACGGCGATTGCCCCGGTCAGCGAACCCGCGCCGAACAGATTGTGCCCACAGGCATGGCCGGCGTGCTTGCCTTCCACCGGATCGCGGCTGGCCGAATGGGACTGCGTGATGCCGGGAAGCGCGTCATATTCTGCAAGGATGGCAATCACCGGCCCGCCGCTGCCCCATTCGCCGATGAAGGCGGTCGGGATATCGGCCACGCCCGGAGTGATCCGGAAACCTTCTTTCTGCAACTCGTCGCTCAGCAAGCCG
This sequence comes from Sphingomonadales bacterium, assembly GCA_038233275.1. GTDB lineage: Bacteria > Pseudomonadota > Alphaproteobacteria > Sphingomonadales > Sphingomonadaceae > Qipengyuania. The sequence goes on from JBBSMH010000161.1 coordinate 1,322, forward strand.
GAGGAGCGCGTCTCGAGGTAGCCGAGTTCGGCCCAGTCCCACAGCTGCTGGGCGACGCGCGCGGTGCGCTCTTCCTGCGCTTCGACCTCCGCGACAGGATCACTCGCTTGAGCGAAAAGCGGCTGCGAGGCGAAGGCAGCCAGGACTGCTGCGGCAAAAATCGGTCTCATCTTGAAAGCTCCCCTTATCCGGCCAGCTTGCCGCAAAGCGGGCGTCATGCCAATCGCTTTCCCGATGGAAATGCCGCCGCCAGCACTTTTGCAATTTCTGGGTTCGCTGGCCGCGATTCTTGTGCTCGCAGGGATCGTGCGCTGGCTGGGCCTGGGCGCGCCATCAAGGTTCACGAACCACGAGGAGGTGACCGTAGCCGCCGACGAGGTGCATCATGGCTTTGCCCCGGTCGCGACCGCGATCGACCGCGAAGGGCGGGCTGCGCTTGCCCGCAACGCGATCGGCGATGTCATGCTGCTGCGCTTCCACGGCAATAAGGTGGCCGGCCGGCTTGTTGGCCCAGGCGCCAGCGCCGCTCTCGCCGGTGAAAGGCTGCGCATCGACACCGGAGAGCCTCGGTTCGGTGCGGTCGAACTGGAAATTGAGAACGCTTCAGCTTGGATGCAGGCGATCGACACGATAAAACCCGCGCACCATGCCTGATTTTTCGCCCACCCAACTGGCCGTGCCGGGCTTCGTGCTGCTGGTCCTCGCCGAGATGATTTGGGCGCGTTATCGCCGGCCCGATGCCTACGAGCCGAAGGACACGCTGGTGAGCCTCGCCTTCGGCCTCGGCAGCACGGTGGCGGGCGTGCTCTTCGGCGGCGTGGTCCTGGCGCTGTTTCTGTGGCTCTGCCAGTTCCGGCTGTTCGATTTCGGCGAGCAATGGTGGACGGTGTGGTGGGCCTGGCTGGTTGCCTTTGTGCTCGACGACCTGCGCTATTACTGGTTCCACCGCTTCGCGCATCGCGTCCGCTGGTTCTGGGCCAGCCACGTCAACCACCATTCGAGTCAGCATTACAATCTCTCGACCGCCCTGCGGCAGACCTGGACGGGCTTCTTCGCCGCCGGCTTCCTGTTCGCTGCGCCGCTTGTGCTGCTCGGTTTCCATCCGGCGATGCTTGCAATCGTGGCCGGCTTCAACCTGATCTACCAGTTCTGGATTCACACCGAGGCGATCGGACGGATGCCGCGCTGGTTCGAGGCGGTGATGAACACGCCGAGCCACCACCGTGTGCATCATGCGACCAATCCGCGCTATCTCGACCGCAATTACGCGGGCGTGTTCATCGTGTGGGACAGGATGTTCGGAACCTTCGAGCCCGAAACCGATGAGGAGCGGATCCGCTACGGCATTGTCAAGCAGCTCGGCAGCTTCAACCTGCTGTGGGCCGTCTTCCACGAATGGATCGGAATGCTTCAGGACGTCTCGCGCGCGCCATGGAGATACAAGCTGAATTATCTTTGGCGCGAACCGGGCTGGACCCATGACGGGAGCCGGGAAACCTCCGACGCCATCCGCGCGCGCTGGCTCGCGGGGCATGAGGCACCGCCCGCTCGCATCGCACCGGAAAACCCGATTGCGGGCGGGGCAGAGCCCGCCTAACCTTTCCGTACAGGAGAGGGGATACTGCAATGCAGGACGAATTCGACGTCGTCGTCATCGGCGGCGGCAGCGCCGGGAGCGCGGTGGCCGGGAGGCTCGCCCAGGCGGGCAAGTCCGTGTGCCTGCTGGAAGCGGGCGGGCGCAACGATAGTTTCAAGGTCAAGACGCCCGCGATGCTCGCCTTCACCAACGCCAAGACCAATTACCGCTACGAGACGGTTCCGCAACAGGGACTCAACGGGCGCATCGGCTATCAGCCGCGCGGGCGCGGATTGGGCGGATCGAGCGCGATCAACGCGATGATCTATATCCGCGGGCACCGCTGGGACTACGACAATTGGGCGGCGATGGGCTGCACCGGTTGGGCCTATGAGGATGTTCTCCCCTGGTTCAAACGCGCCGAGAACAATGTGCGGGGCGAAGACGAATTTCATGGGGACGATGGGCCGCTGTGGGTCAGCGACCAGCACTACAACAACGCCGGCAGCCTCGCCTTTGTCGAGGCGGCAGCGCAGCTGCAATTGCCGCGCAATGCCGATTTCAACGGTGCGACGCAGGAAGGCTTCGGGCTCTACCAGGTGACGCAAAAGGACGGCGAGCGATGGTCCGCCGCGCGCGCCTATGTCGAGCCGCTACGCCGCTCGGCGTACCTGGACACCCGCATCGGTGTGACCGTCCAGCAGATCGAGATCGACCGCGAGACCCGGCGCGCAAACGGGGTAACCTATTCGGTCGGCACCAAGCGCCGCACGGTGCGCGCGCGCGGTGCGGTGGTGCTCAGCGCGGGGGCGTTCAATTCGCCGCAACTGCTGATGCTGTCTGGCATCGGACCCGCCGGCCATTTGCAGCAGCACGGCCTCACGGCACTGCGCGACTGTCCGGCGGTGGGGTCCGATTTGCAGGACCACATCGACTATGTCTCCAGCTGGGAAACCGCCAACACCGATTTCTTTGGCGACAGCCTGGCAGGCACGATCCGGATGGCCAAGGCGCTGATCGAGCATCGTCGCCATCGCACGGGCATCTTCACCACGCCCTACGCCGAGGCCGGGGGCTTCTGGAAGGTGATGGAAGATTCGCCCGCGCCCGACGTGCAGTGGCACTTCGTGCCCGCCATGCTGGAGGATCACGGGCGAACCAAGGTCAAGGGCCACGGCTTTTCACTGCATGCTTGCGTGCTGCGCCCCGAAAGCCGCGGCACCGTCCGGCTGGCCGACCGCGACACGCGCTCCGCGCCAGTCATCGATCCCAATTTCCTCGACGAAGACCGCGACATTGCCGTCTTGCGCGAAGGGGTCCGATTGTCTCACCGGATCGCCCAATCGCCGGCATTGGCGGTCTATGAACCCAAGGACCGCTATCCGGTCGATCTCGACGATGACGATGCTCTCGACGAGCTTATCCGCAACCGCGCGGACACGGTCTATCACCCGGTGGGGACCTGCCGCATGGGGCCCGACGCGCAGAGCGTCGTCGATCCCACGCTCAAAGTTCGCGGCGTCGAAGGGCTATGGATTGCCGACGCCAGCATCATGCCGCGGCTGGTGGGGGGCAACACCAACGCGCCGAGCATCATGATCGGCGAGCGGTGTGCAGCGTTCGTGAAGGAAGCGCTTGCTGCCTGACCTCAAGGCTTGGGCACAGGCGCTCCGCCGTGACACGCTGGCTCTATGGCTGGCCGCGGGCGACAAGCGCACTCCGCTCGGCGCCAAGCTATTGGCGGGCGCGGTGGTGGCCTATGCCTTCTCCCCCATCGACCTGATCCCCGATTTCATCCCCGTCCTCGGCCTGCTCGACGACCTGTTGATCGTACCGCTGGGAATCTGGCTCGCGCTCAAGCTGGTTCCCGCACCCTTGATGGCGGAATTGCGAATCGATTCCGCCCGGATTGTCGAGAAGCCCGTTTCGCGGACGGGTGCGGCGCCGATCGCGGCCGTCTGGATCGCAAGTCTCGCCCTAATCGCCTTGCTATTCCTGCGTTGAACACAAAAGGGGGGCGGAACGTCCCGTTCCGGCCCCCTTCCTGCGCCCGGATCGTGTTCAGAACGACTTGCGTGCGGTCAGCCCGATGGTGCGCGGCTGACCGACGGTGTAGCCAAGACGCGCGCGACCGCCACGCTCGCGATCGAACGACAGCAGCGGGTTCTCGTCGAACACATTGTCGACATAGGCCGCGAACTCGAGCCCGTTGTCGAACTCCACTCCCGCTCTCAGATTGAGGAGCTGATAAGACGGGAGTTCCAGATCCACCGTGGTGGATGCGCCGGCCGGGGCACCGCCA
>JBBSMH010000162.1:0-5177 GCA_038233275.1 Sphingomonadales bacterium
ATCGCTGGTATGTCCCCGAACGAGCAGTAATACCCTTGGTTGCGGGCGTGCACACGATCACAGTGGGCTTCGATGAAGCTTGGACCAACGTGAACGGCAAACCGAACACTCTGGATCCACGAGGATTCGCCAGTGCTCTGAATGATACGGAGCGGCTTGGAATTGCATTTGGCACCTCAGGGGCTCGAAGCCATGGTGTCTACGCGACCGGCCCGGCGAGATTCACATTGCTTAGCTTGGACGTGAACTGATTCACGCTAATGGCGGATAGGGTGTACCTTGAGCTACAAAATCTATAACCGCGTGGGCGGTCTAATGGACATCCCGCTCAGCAATACGTTCCAGCAGAATGGAGCGAAAGTATCGTCGAGACGCGCGCCAATCTTAAAGCGCATTTTCACCCCCTGTTTTCCATACGCATTCCATACGGGACAATTGGCGGTGGCTTAAGTAATTGAAAAGTTGGCGCACCCGACAGGATTCGAACCTGTGACCTCTGCCTTCGGAGTGCCAATTTGCACCTTCGAGCAGCCTCTTTTATGGGGAGCGGTTATGGGAACCCGCGCCTAATCCTGAGAAATGACTAGCAATTTCAAGAGTAAATGGCGGAGACGGAGGGATTCGAACCCTCGATACCCCGATAGAGGTATGGCTCCTTAGCAGGGAGCTGGTTTCAGCCACTCACCCACGTCTCCGGATCGCGGCTGTGTTCGCGAAGGCGCGGGCTATAACGGCGGCTTACGCCCGCTTCAAGGGGAATGGAGCGGCGAACCGGCATTCGAGTGCCGGCGCTCCAAGGTGACTCCACTCGCCGCAAATCCGATTCGGTTCATCGCGCGCTCATTGCTCTGGGTCATCCTAGGGATTCTTCTGCGCTGGCAGAGGTCTGCCTGACGGGAGGGGCATTTATGAATATCACCATCAGGCCGTTTCGACGCATCGCCGCGCTTGCGCTGGGCGCTTTGGGCCTCGTTGCCGCGCCGCTCGCCGCTCAGGTCGAATCGGTGGATCCCGACGCCGCCTATGATGCTCCCATCGACGGAGATCTCGAGCAGAGCCCTCAGGAACTGCCGGCGTCCACCACGCCCGAGCCGGTCGAGCCGAGCGTCACCTATTCGCCAACGCCACCCGCTGACGCTCCATCGTGGAGCGAGAGCCAAGCCGAGGTGGAGGCAGAAGCAGCTGTCGAAAGGAGCATGGTCGAGGATCCTTCGACTACCTACCGCGAGGACGACCTCATCGGCGCTGCGGAAGGTATATTCGGCAAGGGCGCCAAGGGCGTCGCCGATCTGATCCAGAAACTGCTCGCCGACCAGGGCGAGCCCAACGCTTACATCGTCGGGCGAGAAGCCGGCGGCGCCTTCATCCTGGGCGCGCGCTATGGCTCGGGTACGCTGTTTCACAAGGTCGAAGGCCAGCGCCCGGTGTACTGGACCGGACCTTCGATCGGTTTCGATGCCGGGGCCAACGCGGGCAGCACCTTCGTCCTGGTGTACAATCTCTACGACAGCGAGGAACTCTACGAGCGTTATCCGGCGGGCGAGGGGCAGGCCTATGTCGTCGGCGGGATGACCGCCAGCTATCTGCGCAAGGGCGACGTGGTGCTCATTCCCATTCGCGTCGGCGCGGGGCTCAGGCTGGGCGTTAACGCGGGCTACATGAGATTTTCCAAGGAGCAGCGCTGGCTGCCTTTCTAGTTCGGCATCATTGCGCGAGCTGCCAAGCCGCGAGGGGTTTTCCTGTTGCGGCCCGTGGTGTGTGGGGCCATTAGGCGCGCATGCTCGACCGCCTCGAAGCCCAACCCGCCGACGCACTGCTTGCGTTGATAAAGATGCACGCCGCCGACCCGCGGCCCGACACGATAGACCTCGGCGTGGGTGTCTACCGCACCGATGCCGGAGCCACTCCGGTGTTTCGCGCGATAAAGCGCGCCGAGCAGCGGCTGGTGGATACGCAAGACAGCAAATCCTATCTCGGACCGGAGGGCGACACCGGCTTCGTCGAGGCGCTTGAGCCGTATATCTTCGGCGACGATCCGGCGCTCAGGGCGCGAATTTCCGGCATGCAGACGCCCGGCGGTACCGGCGCGGTACGGCTGGCGGTGGCGCTGGCCAGCGCGGCGGGAGTGGAGAGAATCCACATGGGCACGCCGAGCTGGCCCAATCACAAGCAGATCTTCGACGATCTGAAGGTAGAACTCGCGCCGTTCCGCCATGCGGGCGAGGATGGCAAGGCGGACATCGAGGCGGTCATGGGTGCGATCCGTTCGGCAGGCCCACGCGATGCTGTGTTGCTGCACGGCTGCTGCCACAACCCCACCGGCGTCGACTACACGCCCCCTCGGTGGGACGAGATCGCGGCGGCCCTGGCCCAATCGAGGGTGCTGCCGATCCTCGACATCGCCTATCACGGGTTGGGGCGGGGACTGGAAGAGGACGTTGCGGGAGCGCGCAGGGTCTTGAACGCAGTGCCCGAGGCGCTGGTCGCCTATAGCTGCGACAAGAATTTCGGCCTTTATCGTGACCGCGTGGGGGCATTCTACATGCTCGCGCAGGAGGCCGGGCAGCTCGCGCCCATAGCCTCCAACGCCAATGCCCTGGCCCGCGCCAACTGGTCGATGCCCCCCGATCACGGCGGAGCCGCGGTGCGCATCGTGCTGGGCGATGAGGAGCTGACCGCCGAATGGCTCGCCGAGCTCGACGAAATGCGCAGCCGGATGCGCCGCGTACGCGAGCGGCTGGCGGCGGCGGACAATGAGGTGCCCGGGCTCGATCTGGCCGCGCTGGGGGACCAAAACGGGCTCTTCGCAATGCTCCCGCTATCGCCGGGGCAGATCGAGCGCCTGCGCGAGGATCACGGCATCTACATGGCCGGGTCGGGCCGCATCAACATCGCCGGCTTGCACGCGGGCAATACCGACAGGTTCATCGCTGCATTGGCCGATGTGACGAAGGAATAGGGCCAGATGGACCGCCAGCCGAGCCTCGAGACCGAACGGCTGGCGATTCGACCGCTCCAAGAATCAGACCGAGAGGCGTTGTTCGCAGTCGCCTCCGATCCCGCGCTATGGGAACAGCACCCGATGCACGATCGCTGGCGGCGCGATGTGTTCGACGCCTTCTTCGCCGAAGCGCTGCGCTCGGGCGGCGCGGTGGTGGCCATTGAGAAGGCCGCAAACGCGATCATCGGCAGTTCCCGCTATGATCGCTACCGCCCCGATGAAGGAGGAGCGATCGAGATCGGCTGGACCTTTCTCGCTAGGAAATACTGGGGCAAGGGCCACAATCACGAAATGAAGCGCGCCATGCTCGAGCATGCATTCGGCCAGGTCGCGCTGGTCGAGTTCCGGGTGGGGCAGACCAATTATCGCTCCCGAAAGGCGCTCGAGAACATCGGGGCGCGCATGACCGACCGCACCGAACTGGGCAAATACGACGGCAAGCGAGTGCTTCACCTCGTTTACGAAATGACGAGGGACGATTTCGATAGCGGGCCGCTCGGCGCATGATAGCCGGGCTTATTCAGTTACGCGGCAACCCTTAGGCGGTCCGCCCAAGTCCCTTCACCATCGGCGTGCGAAAGCTGGCGGAGGAGGATTTTCTCAGGTGAATACGCAATCGGCCTGCATGCGGTCAGACCTTCGCACGAACATGTTCGTCATGGCGGTGCTGGGGGCGGCGGCGGGCTGTGGCCCCGTCAGGATCCGCAATTTGTCGAGCCAAGGCGCCCTCGTCGAAGGCAACGGTTTGCCGCAGGTGAATGAGGCTTTCGAATTGCGTCGCGGATCGCTGGCCGCATCGGGCGAAGTGGTGCGGCGGGAGGGGGACAAGGCGGGCCTGCGGTTCACCGGCCCGATCGATGTCTCCCGCTGGCTGCCCGCGGGAACCGGCCAGCAGGCGGTCGACCGCACCTTTCAGACCATCAAGCGCGCTGCCGACCAGGGTCCGTACACCGCCGCCGGCTGCCTGGTGGATCGATCGGATGCGCTGCCCGAACAGCTCGAACGCGTCGCGCGAGCGCTCGATCGCCTGGCAGACGACCTTTCTGCCGACCCCGGGCTGATCGTGCGCCATTCCGGTAGGCTCCAGGCGCTCGATATCGCCTCCCAGATGTTGCGAAAGCTTGCCGCGAACGCATGAGCATGGTTGCGGCTCAGTTCCGCAAGCTCTCCATCCGCTTGAGATAGCGCGCCAGCACATCGATCTCCAGATTGACACCGTCGCCCACGGCAAGCGCGCCTAGCGTTGTCACCTGCGCGGTATGTGGGATAATGTTGAGCGTGAAATCGCAGGCCCCGCCGGGCTGATCGCGCACCTCGTTCACTGTCAGGGAAACCCCATCGACCGTGATCGAGCCCTTGGGCGCGATGAAGGGCGCAAATTCCTTACCCGCCCGGATCTCGAGCCGGGTAGACCCGCCCTCGGTCCGGTTGCTGCGTATCTCGCCGGCGGTATCGACATGACCGGTGACGAGATGCCCCCCCATTTCATCGCCGAGCTTGAGCGCAGGTTCGAGATTGAGCCTTTGCCCAAGATTCCATTTTCCGGGCACGGTGCGCGACACAGTCTCGTTCGAGACATCGACCGCGAATCTCCCCCCGCCCGATGCCTCAGCGCGCTCGACCACAGTCAGGCACACGCCCGAACAGGCGATTGAGGCGCCGATGTCGATTTCGGCCGGGTCCCAGGGGCAGCCGATCGTCACGCGCAGATCGCCCCGGTCCTCGACCGCGGCGATGGTGCCGATGGCGGTGACGATACCTGTGAACATGCGCGCTCCCGATCTTATCGCGTGCGGCTGTAGGCCTCGTAGCTGTCGCTGCCAAGTTGACGGCAATCGACGAGCGCCCACCGGCCATGCGCATCGGCCAGCGCGTCCTGTCCTAGATCGCCGATCGCGCTCACCCCCCCGCCGATGATGATGGGAGCGCGGTAGATTTCGAGCCGATCGACCAGATCTTCTTGGAGGAATGCCGCTGCCGTGAGCGGGCCGCCCTCGATATAAAGATACTCCACGCCGTCGAGCTGCGCGATGCGCTCGGGCGCGCTGATGGCCTCAACGCCCTCCGGCGCAACGCCGCGTGTCAGAACAATGCGCCGTGGACTGCGATTTTCCAGGCCGGGGAGACGCACGTCGAGCCGGGGCTGGTCCGCGCGCCATGTGCCCCCGCCGACGAG
>JBBSMH010000163.1:0-5157 GCA_038233275.1 Sphingomonadales bacterium
ATGACCTTCGGCCTCGCCTGTTGCGCAGTGGAGATGATCCACGTCAACATGCCTCGCTATGACATGGAGCGGTTCGGGGTCGCCCCGCGGGCCAGCCCGCGCCAGTCCGACGTGATGATCGTTGCGGGCACGCTGTGCAACAAGATGGCCCCGGCGCTGCGCAAGGTATACGACCAGATGTCGGACCCCAAATACGTCATCAGCATGGGCAGCTGCGCCAATGGGGGTGGCTATTATCACTACAGCTACAGCGTCGTGCGCGGCTGCGACCGGATCGTGCCGGTCGATATCTATGTCCCCGGCTGTCCTCCCACTGCCGAAGCACTGCTCTATGGCGTCATGCAGCTCCAGCGGAAAATCCGCCGCGTGGGGACGATAGAACGCTGACATGACCGTGCTGCATCCCGCACCTCGATTCACTCGCATCGCCGGGTTGAAGGACACGCTTTCGGCGGCGATCGGCGACATGCTCGTCGAGGCGCACGAGGAGCATGGCGAGCTGTTGCTCAAGGTGAAGCGCGAGAGCATCGCCGATGTGCTGCGCCTGTTGCGCGACGAGCACGAGTATCAGCAGCTGATGGAAATCGCGGGTGTCGATTACCTGAGCCGCGCCGAGCGGTTCGAAGTGGTTTACATGCTGCTTTCGGTCACGAAGAACAGCCGCGTAATGGTGAAGCTCAGCGCGGCCGAGGACACACCGGTGCCGACGGTCACCGGGCTGTGGCCCAACGCCGGATGGCTAGAGCGCGAAGTGTTCGATCTCTACGGCGTGCTGTTCGACGGCAATACCGACCTGAGGCGGATCCTCACCGATTACGGCTTCGAAGGGCATCCCTTCCGCAAGGACTTTCCGCTCACTGGCTATGTCGAGCTGCGCTATTCCGAGGAAGAAAAGCGCGTGGTTTATGAGCCCGTCGAGCTGGCGCAAGAATTCCGCAATTTCGACTTCATGAGCCCCTGGGAAGGCGCAGATTACGTGCTTCCGGGCGATGAAAAGGCCGACATGCCGCTGGTGGACGAGCCCCAGACTACCGAAAGCCCCGCGCAGACCGGCGCGGGCGCGAAGACCGACGCCAAGGCCGCCGAACATGTGGCGAAGGGTTTCACCGGCAATACCGTCGCAGGCCAGGGGCATGGCGAGCCGGTACCGGTCGACACCGGAATCGACGAACCCGACGCCCCCGAACCGACCGAGGATCGCGAGGATCGCCCCAACCGCGAAGGCAAGACGACCGACACCGCGCAGGCGACCCAGATCGAGGAGGACAAGGACTGATGCGCGCTCTGTCCATCCTGGCGGCGATGCTTCTCGCCGGTTGCGGCAGCGAGCCTGCCGAGCAGGAAAGCGCCGAGGATTTCGCCGCGCGGGTCGGCGCGGGCGGGACCGGGGCCGAAGGTGCGCCCGCACCGGTCGAGACCACCGCCTACAAGGCGCCGCCGCCGCCCAATTCCGATGTGCTCGAGCTCGAACAGCTCGGCAATATCTCAGGTGTGAACCTGGGTCCGCGCGCGGGCGGCTGCGCCTTCAGCGCGAACGGCACCGAGATGCTGGTCGCGGCAGGGCCGCGCGAACGCGCGCTTCCCGGCAAGGCCACGGTGCGTGTCGACGGCAAGCTGCTCTTGCTCGATGCCCCCCCGGGCGGTTTCGAAGCGGTGCGCGATGGAACGGTGTTCAACGGCGAGGGCTTCTCGGTACTCGTTACGAAAACCGGGCGCGACACGGCGAACATGACCGTCACCGATGCACAAGGGCGCGAGAAGGTGTTCGACGGAAGGTGGGTGTGCCGATGAGCGCCGGACTGCATCTCGAACAGTCGCCCACCACCGGCGACAAGACGATCACCAATTACACGATCAATTTCGGGCCCCAGCACCCCGCAGCGCACGGCGTTCTGCGCATGGTGATGGAGCTCGACGGCGAGATAATAGAGCGGATCGATCCGCATATCGGCCTGCTCCATCGCGGGACCGAGAAGCTGATCGAGCACAAGACCTATCTCCAGGCGCTGCCCTACTTCGACCGCCTCGATTACTGCAGCCCGCTGTGTCAGGAGCACAGCTACGTCCTGGCGATCGAGAAGCTGCTCAATCTCGAAGTGCCGATCCGCGCGCAATATCTGCGGGTGATGATGGCCGAACTGACGCGGATCAAGAACCACCTGCTCAACATTGGCGCGCATGTCATGGATGTAGGTGCGATGACGCCGAACCTGTGGGTCTTCGACCTGCGCGAGGATTGCATGAATTTCTACGAGGCGGTTTCGGGCGCGCGGATGCATGCCGCCTGGTTCCGCCCCGGCGGGGTGCACGAGGACATTCCGCTCAAGGTGCTGAACGATATCGGCGACTGGGTGGACGGGCGGCTGCCCGAACTGTTCGGCGATGCGATGAGCCTGGTGATGGACAATCGCATCTTCAAGCAGCGCAATGTCGATATCGCGGTGGTGAGCAAGGAAGATGCGCTGGCCTGGGGCTTTTCGGGCCCGATGATCCGCGCTGCGGGCATTCCGTGGGATCTGCGCAAGTCACAGCCCTACGACGTCTACGACCGGATGGATTTCGACATTCCCGTGGGCACCAATTCGGATTGCTACGACCGCTTTATGGTCCGCGTGAAGGAAATTTACGAAAGCGCGAAGATCATCAAGCAGTGCCTGGCGCAAATGCCCGAAGGCCCGGTGGCCAGCGACGACCGCAAGATCGTGCCCCCAAGGCGGGCTGAGATGAAGCAGTCGATGGAAGCGCTGATCCACCACTTCAAGCTCTACACCGAGGGCTTCCACGTGCCTGCGGGCGAGGTCTATGTCGCGACCGAAAGCCCCAAGGGCGAATTCGGCGTCTATCTGATCAGCGACGGGAGCAACAAACCCTACCGCTGCAAGATCCGCCCGACCGCCTTCAGCCACCTCCAGGCAATGGACTTCATGAGCCGCGGCCACATGCTGCCCGACGCGACCGCCATATTGGGCGCGATCGACGTGGTGTTCGGAGAGTGCGACCGGTGAGCTTGCAAGGAGCTTTCTGGCGTTTTGCCCACGAGCGGTATCAAACGCGCAAGCCCTCCAAGTTGTTCGAGGCAGCCTGCCTGTTGTGGGGTCTGTTCTGGTCCGTTGTCTTTACGAGCAGCGTAATCTGGGCATCGGTGGGGGTGGTCGGCTTTTTCCTGATTCTGACTTTTGCAGTCGGCCCAGTCGCTATCGGGCTCTTGCATCGCCGAATTCGGATGGTGCGCGAAGGCGGTGCTGATGCTCTTTATCGAAAGAGGCTGGCGAACAATGGCTGACCGAAACTTCGAAGCCGACACCCCCGAGCTGCGCGGGCGCTGGGGCGCGTTCGCCTGGACCGACGACAACGCGGCAAAGGCCAAGGACATCGTCGCGCGCTATCCCGAGGGGCGGCAGCGCTCGGCGGTGATGCCGCTGCTGTTCCTCGCGCAGTACCAGGTGGGGGCGGAGACCCACACGCAAGGCTGGCTGCCGCTGCCGGTGATCGAATACGTCGCCGCCTATCTCGCCATGCCGGTGATCCGCGTCCTCGAGGTCGCGACCTTCTATACGATGTACAACCTCGTGCCCGTCGGCCGTTTCCACGTGCAGGTCTGCGGGACCACGCCGTGCATGCTGCGCGGCTCGGACGATTTGTTCGAGGCTTGCTACCGGCGGGGCATGAAGAAGGGCCACACGACCGAGGACGGGCTGTGGACCCTGACCGAGGTCGAATGCATGGGCAATTGCGCCACTGCGCCGATGGTCCAGATCAACGACGGCAATTACGAGGACCTGACCCCCGAGCGGCTCGACTTCATCCTCGACGAGCTCGCCGCGGGCCGAACGCCCAAGGAAGGCACGCAAGAGCCGGGGCGTCATACCAGCGAGCCGCTAGGCGGGCCGACCACGCTCAAGGAAATGGTCACCGAGAACCACGATTACCGGGGGGAATGGGCATGAACCGCAATGTTGCCTTCGGCGCCGCGCTGTTCCTGATTGCCTGGGCGCTCGCCGCTTTCGCCTATGAGCAGGCATGGGTGGGCATCGTGTTGGTCGTGCTCGCCGCCGGTCTGGTCGTCTGGGTCACCGCCAACTCGGGGAAGAAGTGAATGGATATCGTCACGATCCTCGTCGCGCTGGTGCTCATCTTCATCGCCTGGAAGGTGCTGAGCGGGCTGATCAAGTTCGGCCTGATCGCGCTGGTGATCGTCGCCGCGATCTGGTTCCTGACGCAGGGAGGCTTCGCGTGAGCCTGCAGGATGCCTTTATTGGGACGCTCGCGAATGCTCGCTGACCGGGACCGCATCTTCACCAACCTTTACGGCTTCCAGGACTGGGGGCTGAAGGCGGCGCAGAAGCGCGGCGACTGGGATGATACCAAGGCGCTGATCGCTCGCGGGCAGGACAACATTATCGAGGAAATCAAGTCCTCGGGCCTGCGCGGGCGGGGCGGGGCTGGGTTTCCGACGGGTCTCAAATGGTCGTTCATGCCCAAGGAGAGCAAGGATGGGCGGCCCAGCTTCCTTGCGATCAATGCCGACGAATCCGAACCGGGTTCGTGCAAGGACCGCGAGATCATTCGCCACGATCCGCACAAGCTGATCGAAGGCGCGCTGGTCGCGGGTTATGCGATGCGGGCGAGGGCGGCCTATATCTACATCCGCGGCGAGTTCATCCGCGAGGCAGAGACGCTGTTCGCCGCGGTTGCCGAGGCTTACGATGCCGGGCTGCTGGGGAAGAACGCGGCGGGTTCGGGCTACGACTTCGACGTCTTCGTTCACCGCGGCGCGGGGGCCTACATCTGCGGCGAAGAAACCGCGATGCTCGAAAGCCTCGAAGGCAAGAAAGGCCAGCCGCGCCTCAAGCCGCCTTTCCCTGCGGGCGCGGGGCTCTATGGCTGCCCGACCACTGTGAACAATGTCGAGAGCATCGCTGTGGTGCCGACGATCCTGCGGCGCGGCGCGAGCTGGTTCTCCGGCTTCGGGCGCGAGGGCAATGCAGGCACCAAGCTGTTCCAGATCAGCGGGCATGTGGAGCGCCCCTGCGTGGTCGAGGAAGCGATGAGCATCCCCTTCGAGGAGCTGATCGAAAAGCACTGCGGCGGCATCACCGGGGGGGGGGATAATCTGCTGGCGGTGATCCCGGGTGGATCCTCCGTCCCGCTGGTGCC
>JBBSMH010000164.1:0-5150 GCA_038233275.1 Sphingomonadales bacterium
AAATCTCATTGCTGAAAAATGGCTGATATACCGACAGTTGAAATTCAGAGGTGATGTTCCGCTATCGGATCAGATTTTGCTCTTTATGGAACCCGCTGTCGGAGGCGTCCTGAAGGCAAAACCGATTCTCGCAAATTGTCCGAGTGAAATGATGATGCTAATTTTAATGAACGGTATCGTTCAAACCGGGACGCACTCTGCGCTAGAAGTTCAAGATGCGCTAGGAATTCCCAGAGCTACATGACCGACCCCGTCCCCCTCCACACCCCCCAGCGCCAACCGGACGACCCCGACGCCGCGGTGCGGCCCAAGCCGCTCGGCAAGTTCGCCTGCAGGAGGCGGCGCGGGAGATGGCGCGAAGCGGGGCGTTGGGCTAGGCTGGCTGGGAAAGGACCAATTCGATGCAAGTAACCGCAGTTCTCACGCCAGCCGAGGAGGGCGGGTTCGTGGCCTACAATCCCGACACGGGGACGACCACACAGGGTGAGACCCTGGAAACGGCATTGGCCAATCTGCGCGAGGCGGTCGAACTTTATCTGGAAGAATTTCCGATGAAGCTGGGCAAGTCGCCGCTCGTCACGACCTTTACCATCCGCGAACATGCCTAAGCTCCCGATCCTGTCCGGCGCGCAAGTCGTGAAAGCGCTGGAGCGGCTGGGGTTCGAGCAGGTCAGGCAGCGGGGCAGCCACGTGGTCATGCGCCGCGATGGCGCGGGTACCGTGGTCCCGTTGCACCGCGAGGTGAAGTTGGGCACGTTGGCTGGCATCCTGCGGCAGGCGCAGGTCGTCCCCGATGATTTTCTGGCGGCGCTAGTCTGAACGATGGCTAGTTCTCCAACCCTCTCCCCGCAACGCCAGCCGGAGGACGCCGACGCCGCGCTGCGGCCCAAGACTCTCGATGAATTCGTCGGGCAACGGGCCGCTCGCGAGAACCTTCGCGTGTTCGTTGACGCCGCAAAGGCGCGCGGGGAGGCGATGGATCATGTGCTGTTCTTCGGGCCGCCGGGGCTGGGCAAGACCACGCTGGCGCAGATCGTCGCGCGCGAACTGGGCGTCGGCTTTCGAGCCACTTCCGGCCCGGTGGTCGCGAAAGCGGGCGACCTCGCCGCGCTGTTGACCAATCTCGAGCCGCACGACGTGCTGTTCATCGACGAGATCCACCGGCTCAATCCGATTGTAGAGGAAGTGCTCTACCCGGCGATGGAGGATCGTGCGCTCGACCTGATCATCGGCGAAGGACCTTCGGCGCGCTCGGTCCGCATCGACCTGCCGCCCTTCACGCTGGTGGGGGCGACCACCCGGCAGGGGCTGCTGACCACGCCCTTGCGCGACCGATTCGGCATTCCGGTGCGGCTCAACTTCTATACCGAGGAAGAACTGCTCAAGGTCGTTACGCGCGGTGCGAAGCTGCTCGGGCTGGAGATCGAGGAGGGCGGCGCGCGCGAGATCGCCCGCCGCAGCCGCGGCACCCCGCGCGTTGCCGGGAGGTTGCTGCGCCGCGTGCGCGACTTCGCCGGAGTTGCGGGCGACGGCATAGTCGACACACGCGTGGCCGACGCGGCGCTCACGCGGTTGGAGATCGACAATCTCGGCCTCGATGCGATGGACCGGCGCTATCTCGCCATGATCGCCACCACCTACAAAGGTGGTCCCGTCGGCGTAGAGACCCTTGCCGCAGGCCTCAGCGAACCGCGCGACACGGTGGAGGAAGTGATCGAGCCCTACCTCATCCAGCTGGGCCTGGTCGCTCGCACTGCGCGCGGGCGCTGTCTCAACGATGCCGGCTGGCGGCACCTCGGCATCGAGCCGCCGGCCGCGGCAGGGCAAGCGGGCCTGTTCGACGACGCAGGAAAATGAGCCCGTGACCCTCTCCGGTCGAGGGTCCCGAATCGAGACAGCGGCGCGGCGGACCTAGCTTTTCGGGGAAAACCTTACATTCTGCGTCGCTTGAGAGTATCGAGAGAATCGGTCGCGAAGGGGCAATTCCGTTCGCAATCGGGGCCAGCGGTCTGACAGGCCATCGTTTAACAGGCCAGCGGTTTAACAGGCCAGCGGTTTAACAGGCCAGCGGTTTAACAGGCCAGCGGTTTAACAGGGAAGACGATGCGATGTCGGTAAAAGCAGCCCTCGCGAAACTTTCGGCCACCGCAGCCGGCGGCGCCTTGCTGGCGGGCGGCGCGGTCCACGTGGCCGAGCGGCCCGTGACCGATGCGCCATCCTACAAATCCGCCAAGGGCTCGAAGACGGTCAAGCCGCGCTATGTCAAGCAGGCCAAGCCCGTTCCGCGCCGCGCCGAACGCCCCGCTCCCGTGCGAGCCCGCATCATCCCCGGGCGCAAATTCGAATGTATCCCTGCGACCTCGCCCGAGGCGGCAGCCAATCCGGCCAATATCTGCCCGCCAATCTATCGCACCGCGCTTGCTCCCGTGCCGGTTCCCCCGCTTCCCGCCCTGCGTCCGCCCGTCGGTGGGGGAGGCGCATCGCGCGTAATCGGCGGTGGTGGCGGAGGATTCGGCGGAGGATTCGGTGGCGGCTTCTTCGGCGGCTTCTTCGGGTCGACCAGCTCTGGCGGCAGCGTCTCGGTGATCGTCGACAATACCAACAGCTCCTCGGGTTCGAGTTCGACCAGCTCATCGACCTCAAGCGGCCAGCCCGGCACGACCACGACCACCACTACATCCTCGACATCCACCACCTCTGGCGGTCAGACTACGTCGGGCGACATCATCATCGACATCGACAATTCGAGCACCGGTAGCTCGACCAGCACCAGCTCGGGAGGCAGCTCCACCAGCACGAGCACCGGCGGCAGCTCGACCAGTTCGACCACGGGCGGGGTTTCGACCTCGACCGGCGCGGTCTCCACTTCGACGGGAGCGGTTTCGACGTCCTCCTCGACCTCGACCGGCGCGGTCTCCACCTCTTCCTCGACCTCGTCGAGCACCGGCGCCATCTCGACCTCGACCACGAGCTCCTCGTCGGGCGATGTTTCGTCGAGCTCTTCTGGCGACGTCTCCACAAGCACGAGCAGTTCGACGTCGGGCGATGTGTCCACTTCGACCTCAACCTCGGGTGACGTTTCGACCTCCACCTCCACTTCGGGGGACATCACCTCCAGCACCAGTTCCTCGACCAGCAGTTCGTCGAGTACTTCGAGTTCGAGTTCGAGCTCCTCCTCGAGCTCGGGGGATATCACCAGCTCGGGGGGAACCAGCAGCGGCACAGAAGTGCCCGCGCCGCCGATGACGATCCTGTTCGGCCTGGCCGCACTGGCACTCCTGCGCCGCCGGAAATTCGCCCGCAGTTGAGGTCAGTCAGGGCCAGCCGTTTAGGAGCTGAACGGGATCAGGCCGCGAGCTTGCGCAGAACGTAATGCAGGATGCCGCCGTGGCGGTAATATTCCATCTCGTTGGCGGTATCGATCCGGCACAGCGCGGTGAAGGTGTCGGTCGAACCGTCGGGGCGGGTGACGTGGACCTCCACATCCTGCCCCGGCTCCAGGTCGGTGAGGCCATTGATGGTGAAGCTGTCCTCGCCAGTGAGTCCCAATGTGGCTCGGGTATCGCCGTCCTTGAACTGAAGCGGCAGCACGCCCATTCCGATCAGGTTGGAGCGGTGGATGCGTTCGTAGCTTTCGACGATCACCGCGCGCACACCGAGCAGGATCGTGCCCTTCGCGGCCCAGTCGCGTGACGATCCGGTGCCGTATTCCTTGCCCGCCACCACCACCAGCGGCGTTCCGTCGGCCTTGTGCTTCATCGCCGCATCGTAGATCGGCATCTGTTCGCCCTTGTAGGTGGTAAAGCCGCCTTCGACCCCGGGCACCATCTCGTTCCTGATGCGGATGTTGGCGAACGTGCCGCGCATCATCACCTCGTGATTGCCGCGGCGGCTGCCGTATGAGTTGAAGTCCGCCTTGGCCACCTGATGGTCGCGCAGATATTCGCCGGCGGGGCTGTCTTCCTTGATCGATCCGGCGGGGCTGATGTGATCGGTGGTGACGCTGTCGCCGAGCACTGCCAGCGGCCGCGCGTCGACGATGTCGGTCAACGGGGCGGGGGTCATCTCCATCCCGTCGAAGAACGGCGGGCTCGCCACATAGGTGCTGCTCGGATTCCAGCGATAGGTGTCGGACGCTTCGACCTTGATCGCCTGCCAGTGCTCGTCGCCCTTGTAGACGTCGGCATAGCGCCTCTCGAACATTCCGCGGTCGATATTGGCCGCGCGATGATCGGCGATCTCCTGGTTTGTCGGCCACAGATCGGCGAGCATGACATCGTTTCCGTCCTGATCCTGGCCCAACGCCTGTTCGGTAATGTCCCGGGTCACGGTGCCCAGCAGCGCATAAGCGACCACCAGCGGCGGGCTGGCGAGGAAGTTGGCACGCACATCGGGACTGACGCGGCCCTCGAAATTGCGGTTGCCTGAAAGCACGCTGGCCGCAACGATATCATTGCCATTGATCGCCTTGGAAATGGGCGGGGCGAGCGGGCCCGAGTTGCCGATGCAGGTGGTGCAGCCGTAGCCCACCAGATCGAAGCCGAGCGCGTCGAGATGATCTTGGAGTCCCGATTTCTCGAGATAGTCTGTCACCACCTGCGATCCCGGGGCCAGGCTGGTCTTGACCCACGGCTTGGGCCGCAGACCCTTCTCGTTCGCCTTCTTCGCCACCAGTCCGGCCGCGATCAGCACATCGGGGTTGGAGGTGTTGGTGCAGCTGGTGATCGCCGCGATGACGACGTCGCCGTCGCCGATGTCGTGGTCCATGCCTTCCACCTCGACGCGCGCGGGCGCATCCTTCTTGTAGACGCTGCCGAGTTCGGAATTGAACAGCTCGTCCACATCGGGAAGCGCAACCTTGTCCTGCGGGCGCTTGGGACCGGCGAGACTGGGGACCACCCGCGCCATATCGAGCTCGAGCGTTCTGGTGAACACCGGCTCGTTGTCGGGTTCGAACCACATGCCCTGCTCTTTGGAATAGGCTTCGACCAGCGCGATCGTGTGTTCGTCGCGCCCGGTCAGCCGCATGTACTCGATGGTTTTCTCGTCGATGCCGAAAAAGCCGCATGTCGCGCCGTATTCCGGGGCCATATTGGCGATCGTCGCGCGGTCGGCGAGGCTGAGGTTAGACACGCCCGGCCCGTAAAACT
>JBBSMH010000165.1:0-5143 GCA_038233275.1 Sphingomonadales bacterium
CAAGCAGGGCCGTTTCCGCCAGAACCTGCTCGGCAAGCGCGTCGACTATTCGGGCCGCTCCGTGATCGTCACTGGTCCGGAATTGAAGCTGCACCAGTGCGGCCTGCCCAAGAAGATGGCGCTCGAGCTGTTCAAGCCGTTCATCTACGCCCGGCTCGACGCCAAGGGCCTGTCGATGACCTTGAAGCAGGCCAAGAAATGGGTCGAGAAGGAGCGCAAGGAAGTCTGGGATATCCTGGATGAGGTCATCCGCGAGCACCCGGTGCTGCTGAACCGCGCGCCGACGCTCCACCGGCTCGGCATTCAGGCCTTCGAGCCCGTTCTGATCGAGGGCAAGGCGATCCAGCTCCATCCGCTGGTCTGCGCCGCCTTCAACGCCGACTTCGACGGCGACCAGATGGCCGTGCACGTTCCGCTGAGCCTCGAGGCGCAGCTGGAAGCGCGCGTGCTGATGATGAGCACCAACAACATCCTCAGCCCCGCCAATGGCAAGCCGATCATCGTGCCTTCGCAGGACATGGTGCTGGGCATCTATTACCTGTCGATGGAACGGCAGGACAAGCACCCCGAATATGTCGATGGCGAGAATAAGGGTGAGCGCCACGAGCGGCTGCCGCTGTTCGCCGACATGGCCGAGGTGCACCATGCGCTCGAGACCAAATCGGTCACGCTGCACACCAAGATCCTGGCCCGCGTCCCGCAGTCGGACGAGGACGGGAATGTGGTGATGAAACGGTTCGTCACCACGCCGGGCCGCATGCTGATCGGCGAGTGCCTGCCGCGGGCGTACAAAGTGCCCTTCGACATCGTCAACCGCCTGCTGACCAAAAAGGAAATCGGCGACGTCATCGACGAGGTCTATCGCCACACCGGCCAGAAGGACACGGTGCTGTTTGCCGACGCGATCATGAGCCTCGGCTTCCGCCACGCGTTCAAGGCGGGCATCTCCTTCGGCAAGGACGACATGATCATCCCCGATACGAAGGACGAGTTGGTCGATCAGACCAAGGCGATGGTCACCGATTACGAGCAGCAGTACCAGGACGGGCTGATCACCCAGCAGGAAAAATACAACAAGGTAATCGACGCCTGGAGCCGTTGCGGCGACCAGGTGGCCGACGCCATGATGGAAGAGATCAAGTCGCGCCCGGTCGATGCCGAGGGCAAGGAAGCCGAGATCAACTCGATCTACATGATGAGTCATTCGGGCGCGCGCGGTTCGCCGGCGCAGATGAAGCAGCTCGCCGGCATGCGCGGACTGATGGCCAAGCCTTCGGGCGAGATCATCGAGACCCCGATCATCTCCAACTTCAAGGAAGGCCTGACCGTCCTCGAATACTTCAATTCCACTCACGGTGCCCGCAAGGGTCTGGCCGACACCGCGCTCAAGACGGCGAACTCGGGCTATCTGACCCGCCGTCTGGTCGACGTGTCGCAGGACTGCGTGATCGTGGAAGAGGATTGCAAGACCGACAATGCGCTCGAAATGCGTGCCATCGTGCAGGGCGGGTCGGTCATCGCCTCGCTCAGTGAGCGCATCCTCGGCCGCACCACGGCCGAAGACATCGTCAACGCCGCGACCGATGAGGTCGTGATCAAGGCCGGCACGCTGCTCGACGAACCGATGGTCAAGCAGATCGAAGAAGCCGAGGTTCAGTCAGCCAAGATCCGCTCTCCGCTGGTCTGTGAGGCCGACCAGGGCGTTTGCGCGACCTGCTACGGTCGCGATCTGGCGCGCGGTACGCCGGTCAACATCGGCGAGGCGGTGGGCGTTATCGCCGCCCAGTCGATCGGCGAGCCCGGCACCCAGCTGACCATGCGGACCTTCCACATCGGCGGCGCGGCGCAGCTCAACGAAACCAGCCACCTCGAAGCGGTGTCGGGCGGCAAGGTCATCTATCGCGACATGCCGACGATCACCGACAAGAAGGGCCGCATCCTCAGCCTCGCCCGCAATGGCGAGCTGGCGGTTATCGACGCGGAAGGCCGTGAACGCGAAATCCACAAGGTGCCCTACGGCACCGTGCTGATGCACAAGGACGGCGCCGAGGTGAAGGAAAGCGATCGTCTGGCCGAGTGGGATCCGTTCACCCTGCCGATCATCACCGAGCAATCGGGCGTGGTGCGCTTCCAGGATCTTATCGACGGCGTGACCATGGAGGAACGCGTGGACGAGGCCACCGGCATCGCCCAGCGCGTGATCATCGATCCCAGCATGTCGAGCCGCCGCAAGAAGGACGATCTGCGTCCGCGCCTGACGCTGCTCGCCGACGACGAAGCGAAGGGCAAGGGCAAGTCGAAGAAGAGCGAGGAAACCGAGGCGGCGCGCTATCTGCTGGCACCCGGCACCTCGCTGTCGGTCGATGATGGCCAGCGGGTCGAGGCGGGAGACATCCTCGCGCGTGCTTCGCGCGAGGCGGCCAAGACGCGCGACATCACCGGCGGTCTGCCGCGCGTTGCCGAGCTGTTCGAAGCGCGCCTGCCGAAGGACAATGCGGTCATCGCCAAGATTTCGGGCAAGATCGAATTCGTCCGCGAATACAAGGCCAAGCGCAAGATCGCGATCATTCCGGAGGAGGGCGAACCGGTCGAGTACCTGATCCCCAAGACCAAGGTGATCGATGTCCAGGAAGGCGACTACGTCAAGAAGGGCGATACGTTGATTGCCGGCTCGCCCAACCCGCATGACATCCTGGAAGTGCTCGGCGTGGCAGCGCTCGCCGAATATCTCGTCGACGAGGTCCAGGAAGTCTATCGCTTGCAGGGCGTGAAGATCAACGACAAGCACATCGAAGTGATCGTCCGCCAGATGCTGCAGAAGGTCGAAATCACCGAGAGCGGCGACACCACGCTGCTGCCGGGCGAACAGGTCGATCGTGACGAGATGGACGCAATCAATGCCAAGCTGGGGCCGCGCAAGAAGCCGGCGGAAGGCAAGCCCGTCCTGCTCGGGATCACCAAGGCGAGCCTTCAGACGCGCAGCTTTATCTCAGCGGCCTCGTTCCAGGAGACCACTCGCGTGCTCACCCAGGCGGCGGTCGAGGGCAAGAAGGACACACTGATCGGTCTCAAGGAGAACGTGATCGTGGGCCGCCTCATCCCCGCCGGAACCGGCGCGGGCATGAATCGCATGCGCATCACCGCCTCCAGCCGCGACGCTGCCCTGCGCGCCCAGTGGAAGAAGGCACAGGAAGCGATCATCGCCGCCCAGACTGCCGAGGAAGAGCACGAGGCCGAACTCGCGCAAGGTCCCGAAGCAGCGATCGGCGACGATCCTCTGGCGAGCATGGAGGGGGAGACCCACGGCACCGATGCCGATGCGGGCGAATACCTCAACGAGGAAGCCAGCGACGGCGAATAAGCCTGCTTCGCTTCCTATGGGATCAGGCCCCGCCGGTGCATGCCGGCGGGGCCTTTTTGTGTGCGGCTCTGTTCTCCCGGATGCGAAGCCCCGCCGGGGTCCGTGGTCGGTTCGACGAGAGACCCAGTGGCGTGCTGGAGCCGCGCCAATTTTCAGTGTATCTGGGTGGGCTTGGCTGACCGAGGTACTGGCATGAGAAAGCTCCCGCCCTGCATCGTCGTGGCCGCGCTCGCGGCCTGCACTCCCGACGCGCAACCTCCTGAGCGCGAGGAGTCCTCGCCACCTGTGGCCGTCGAGCAATCGACGACCTCGGCCGCCCCGCAGCCCTCGCCAGCGGCCGATCCGGTGCCTTCTGGGGCGAAGATGGTGCTTCCTGTCGGTGAATACCGCCTCGCAGGAGCAGATGGGCAAGGGGTGGACCTTGGCCATGCCATCACGGTTTCGGTGACCGAGCGCGAGATCAGGCTGGCGTCGCAATGCGTCACCCCGCGCTGGACCTACAGGATCGAACAGGGACGGATGGCGACCGAAGCGGTGGTCGAGCCGATCTGCGACCGCGGCCGCTATCCGGCCGAGGAGGCCGCGTCCGCGGTGTTCGGATCGCCCGAGCGGATCGAGAAGACCGAAGCCAATGGCTGGCGGATCAGCGGCGGAGGGCGGACCATCACGCTATTCTCGCAATAGCATTCGTGCTGCGCTATCGGGCGCAGCCATGACCCCCAAACCGCCGACCGTCACCCGTTTCGCCCCTTCGCCCACGGGCCGCCTGCATGTCGGCAATATCCGAACTGCGCTGCACAATTGGATGCTCGCACGCAAGAATCTCGGGCAGTTCCTGCTGCGGATCGACGACACCGATGCTGAGCGATCGCGTGAAGAGTATGTCGAAGCGATCCGCGCCGATCTCGCCTGGCTTGGCCTTGCACCCGATGGGGAGGAACGCCAGTCGGCGCGTCTGGCGCTGTACGAGGAGGCCTTCGAGCGGCTCAAGGCAGACGGGCGGGTCTATCCGGCTTTCGAGACCGCGCAGGAACTGGACCTGAAACGCAAGGTCCAGCTCGGCCGCGGCAAGCCGCCAATCTACGACCGCGCGGCCCTCGCCATGACCGACGAGCAGCGCGCGGCAAAGGAAGCTGCAGGGATTGCGCCGCACTGGCGCTTCAAGCTCGATCACTCGTCCCCGATCGCATGGGAGGACGGCGTGCGCGGGACGCAGAAGTTCGATCCGGCGCAGCTGTCCGATCCGGTAATTCGCCGCGAGGACGGGTCCTGGCTCTACATGCTGCCCAGCGTGGTGGACGATGTTGCGATGGGGATCACCCAGGTGTTGCGCGGCGAAGATCATGTGTCGAACACCGCGGTGCAGATGCAAATGTTCGAAGCGCTTGGCGCCGAGCCGCCGCGTTTCGCGCACGAGGCGCTGCTGGTCGGCCGGGAGGGCAAATTGTCGAAGCGGCTCGGTTCGCTGGGCTGCGACGCCTTACGCGAGCGGGGGATCGAGCCCGAGGCGGTGGTGGCGCTGCTCGCCCGGCTTGGCACTTCGCTCCCGGTCGAACCGATCGCGGACCGCGAGCAATTGCTCGCGACATTCGACCTTGCGACCTTCAGCCGCGCGCCCGCGAAATTCGACGACGCCGAACTCGAGCGGCTCAATGCCGCGATTGTCCACCAGATGGACTATGCCGATGTCTCAGGGCGCCTCCCCGAGGGGATGGACGAGGCCGGCTGGCTCGCGATCCGGCCAAACCTTTCGCAGGTGGATGAGGCGGCCGGGTGGTGGCG
>JBBSMH010000166.1:0-5114 GCA_038233275.1 Sphingomonadales bacterium
CATCCTCGACGGCAAGGTGCTCTCCGCCCCCAACATCAACGAACCGATCCTGGGCGGTACCGCGCAGATCTCGGGCAGCTTTTCGGTCGAGACCGCGAATAATCTCGCGATCTCGCTGCGCTCGGGTGCTCTGCCCGTCGATCTGGCAGTGATCGAGGAGCGCACCGTCGGCCCCGATCTGGGCCGCGATTCGATCGAGAAGGGCACGATCGCCATGGCAGTGGGATCCCTGCTGGTGATCTTCCTGATGATCGTCACCTACGGGCGGTTCGGCATCTATTCGACCATCGCGCTGGTCATCAACGTGCTGATGATCCTCGGTATCATGGCGGTGCTCAACACCACGCTGACCCTGCCGGGCATCGCCGGCTTCGTATTGACGATCGGTGCGGCGGTGGACGCCAACGTGCTGATCAACGAGCGTATCCGCGAAGAGCGGAATCGCGGGCGGCGCGTGGTCGCCGCGGTGGATAACGGTTACAAGGAAGCCAGCCGCGCGATCTATGACGCCAATGTCACCAATTTCATCGCCGGCGTGCTGCTGTTCCTGTTCGGCTCGGGTCCCATCCGCGGCTTCGCGGTGGTGCTGGTGATCGGCCTGTTCACCAGCGTCTTTACCGCCGTGATGCTGACCCGGATGTGGGTTGCCGGATGGCTGCGCAAGGCGCGCCCGAGCGACATCAGTCTGTAAGGAGGCGAGGACCGTGAAACTGCTCAAGCTCGTCCCCGACGACACCAATATCAAGTTCCTCAAATGGCGCGTGCCGTTCTTCGCCGTCAGCCTGTTGCTGATCGCGGCAAGCTGGGCGCTGGTGGCGACCAAGGGGCTCAACTACGGCGTCGATTTCGCCGGGGGTCAAGAAATCCGCGCGACTTTCGTCGACAGCGCGGCGGCACCCATTCCCGAACTGCGTGAGACGGTCGGAGCGCTCGAAGATATCGGAGACCCGGTGATCCAGCGCTTCGGCGCTCCCAACGAAGTCTCGATCCGCGTCAAGCTGCCCCCGGAGGCTGAAGGCGACAAGGAATTCGCCGACCGGATGACCGGGCGGATTACACAGGCGCTCCAAACGAACCATCCCGATGTCCGTATCGACGGAGTGGATTCGGTGTCGGGCAAGGTTTCGGGCGAATTCCGCAACGATGCCGTGCTCGCCTTGCTCGCGGCCATGCTGGCGGTGGCGCTCTACATCTGGCTTCGCTTCGAATGGCAGTTCGGGGTCGGCGGTTTGTTCGCACTATTCCACGACGTCAGCCTGACGCTGGGCATGTTCGCGCTGTTCCAGCTCGAATTCAGCCTCCAGATCATCGCCGCTATCCTGGCCATCATCGGCTATTCGCTCAACGATACGATCGTGATCTACGACCGCATCCGCGAGAATCTGAAAAAATACCGCAAGATGCCGCTTCCCGAACTGCTCGACCTCTCGGTCAACGAAACGCTCGCGCGAACGGTGATGACCAGCCTTACGCTGCTCGTCGCACTGCTGCCGCTACTGCTGTTCGGGCCCGAGAGCCTGTTCGGGCTGACCGCCGGGATTACGCTGGGCATTTTCGTGGGCACCTACAGCTCGGTCTATATGGCCAGCCCACTGCTGGTGTGGATGGGGGTGACTTCGGACAGCTTCGTGCCTGAGGAAACCCTTGCAGACCGGCAGGAACGGCTCGCACGCGGGGAAGTCTAGGAAACCGCTTTGCGGTCGGTCAGCAGGTCGTAATGTTCGCCCAGCTGCCGCCCATTGGCTTCCCAACTGAATCGCTTGACCGTCGCGGCGACTTCTTGCGGGTCACGCGGGGTTTCGAGGACGAGCCGGATACCCTTTCGCACCGACTCTGCATCGCGCGCGACAATCACGCCAGCCTCAGGTCCGGTCACCACTTCGCGCGCACCTCCCGCATCAGTAATCACCAGCGGCGTTCCGCAAGCCAGCGCCTCGATCCAGGCGTTGGCCAGACCCTCGCTCGCCGAGGGAAGGACCATCGCGTCGGCGGCGGACAGCAAGGGCGGGAGCAGGTCGTGATCGACCGCGCCCAGGAAATGCACGCGCTCGGCGATACCGAGTTCGCTGGCCAGGGCGCGCAGATTTTCTTCTCCTTCGCCCCTGCCGACGAGTAGCAGCCGCGCATGGGGGAGATCGGCAAGCGCGCGCAGGACGATCGCTTGCCCCTTGCGCTCGATCAATGCGCCGACGGTAACGAGCAGCGTCTCGTCCATGCCCAAGGGCAGGTCGAGCTGCCCGGCAAGCCGGGCGCGCAGGCCAGCATGGCCCAGCGGACGAAACCGGTCACGGTCAAGCCCGGTGTAGTGGAGCGCAATCTTGCCGTCGGGCATGCCGAGCGCGGCCATGTCCGAGCGCAAGGCGCTGCTCACGGCGAGCAATCCGCTCGCCTGCCTGGCCGCAGCGAGCATGGCGTCGCGAGCATAATCCTTGCCGCCCCAATAGTGGATGTCCGCCCCACGCGCCTTGACGCTGAAGGGCAGGCCTAGATCGCTTGCGATCATTGCGGCGGCGGGGCCATCGGGCCAGAAAAACTGCGCATCGACCAGTTCGAATGCACGTTCGGCATGAAGCTGGCGGGCCAGCGGCAGCACCGCGCGCTCTATCGCGGCGGGATTGAAGCGCGCGCCCACGCGAGGAATCAGTCGAAAGATGGGCCGATGAACCGCAAGGCCGTTCTCTTGACCATCGATGGCCGCGTTTTTCAGTGCGCGATAGCGGCCCAAGGCGACGGGAGGTACGCCGGTCGGGTTGATCAACACCGGCTGCCAATGGGTATGCTGCTGCAAGGCCTGGATACTGCTAGCGACGAAATTTCCCAAGCGGGGGTGGACCGCGTTGGGCCACAGCGTCGAAAGGACGAGGACGTGGCGCTTGTTTTGGGCCGTCACAACCGTCGCACCAGCATCTCTGCGACCGCGATCCAGGATGGTTCGCTAACCACCTCCTGCTTCTGCCCATGACCGGGAGGCAGGATGCCGACGAGCGATCCCCGCCGATCGATCAGCCGCCCGAAGACAAAGCGACCCCCCTTCTTGGGCACCAGCACATCGCGATTGATCGCGCGGCCCGCGTCTTCCGGCGCGAGCTGGCGCAGCCACAGCTGGTCGCCCGGCCGATATTCGCCATGCGGATATTCGACCGTGAGGACCATCAGTACGCCATCGCCGCCGAGGTCGGTCGCGAGTATGGCGTCGCGCGAATCGCTCAGCGCTTCGGGCCCTTGGGCGCCCAGCGTCGCAATTACCTGCGGATGGGCCGCCTTTTCCGAACGGACCAGCAGTTCCGGCTCCACCTCGAGCGCGCCGGCAATCCGCTCCATCCATTTGAGCGAGAGATTGCGCATTCCCGTCTCGAGCCTGCCGACAGTCTGCGGCGTCGTTGGCGGCTCGCAGGCTTCGGCAAGATCAGCAAGCGTCCAGCCCTTTTCCTTGCGAATGGTACGGATGCGATTGATCATGCGGGGCACCTCAATAACCGGTATGGTTATTAGCTCTTTCCTACATGAACCGAAAAATTGCAAGACGTCTGCCGGAAATGGAGGCGTCATGCAGAAGAAACTGGTCGAACGAGAACTGACCGAAGAGGGCCCCCGGCGCGCCGGTGGGGCCAAGGGCGGGCGGCGGACCGTGACGGTCAATCTCGCCGAATCGCCGCTTAGCTGGCTCCACGCGCGGGGTCACATCGACGACCGCCTGTTCGACGCTGGCGAAAGATTGCGCGCCGATTACGCGCGCGCGCAACTCGCCCCATCAGTGACGATGCGGTGGGACCCGGTGCGGGTGAAGACCACTGGCGAAGCCGGGTTGAGCTCCGGCGAGCGACAGATCGCGGCGAAGCAACGTTTCCACCGCGCGCTGGACGAGGCTGGCAAGGGTCTGAAGGACGTCCTGTGGCGCGTCGTGTGTGCCGGCGAGGCGCTACCCGACGCCGAGAGAGCGCTGCAGTGGCCTTCCAGGAGCGGCAAGCTGGTGCTCAAGCTGGCGCTCGACCGGGTGGCCGATTTCTACCGCATCAGCTGAGCGATCTCGCTGCGCAGCACCGGGAGCACCTCCGCCTCGAACCAGGAATTTTTTCGCATCCAGATCGTGCTGCGCCAGGCGGGGTGCGGCAAGGGGAAGAAGCCCGGAAGAAATTCGCGGAAGCGCCGGACGCGCTCGGTCATCGATGCCTGCCTTGCGGAAGGGAGGTAGCGCGCCTGGGCATAGGTGCCGACCAGCAGCGTTAGCCGGTCTTCGGGCAGCTCGGCCAGCACGCGCTCATGCCATTGCGGCGCGCATTCGCGGCGCGGCGGCTTATCCCCGCCGCTCGCCTTGCCCGGATAGCAGAAAGCCATCGGCACCAGCGCGACGTGCTCCGGGTCGTACATTTCCTCGCGCGTGAGCCCCGTCCATTCGCGCAGCCGGTCGCCGCTGGCGTCGTCCCACGGAACCCCGCTCTCGTGGACCTTCGAGCCGGGAGCCTGGCCGATGATCAGCAGACGGGCGGTGGACGAAAAACTCACCACCGGCCGAACGCCATGCGGCAGATGGAATTCACACAGGCGGCAGGCCGAGATTTCCTCGCGCAAATTCATTGTTCGACCAGTTCGGCGAGCTCCAGCCAGCGCTCCTCGGCTGCGTCCTTCTCGGCGCGGGCGTTCTCCAGTCCCTTGGAGATATTAGCGAATTTCTGCGGGTCGGCAGCAAACAGGTCCGGGTCCGAAAGAATGGCCTCGCCCCGCACGATCGCCGCCTCGAGCTCCTCGATCCGCGCGGGGAGCTGCTCGTAATCGCGCTGGTCCTTGTAGGATAGCTTGGAGGGCTTGGGCGGCGGTTGCGAGGACACAGGGGCCGCCGGGCGGCTCGCCGAACGCATCGTGCCCTTCAACACGGGCTCGCGCCGCTTGCGCTCCCAATCCTCGTATCCGCCCGCCACAACATCGACCTTGCCGCTACCGTCGAGGCCAAGAGTCAGGGTCACGGTCCGGTCGAGGAAATCGCGGTCATGGCTCACAATCAGCACGGTGCCTTCATAATCGGCGATCACTTCCTGCAGCAGGTCGAGCGTTTCGAGATCGAGGTCGTTCGTCGGCTCGTCGAGAACCAGTAAATTGCTCGCTTTGGCGACTTCGCG
>JBBSMH010000167.1:0-5108 GCA_038233275.1 Sphingomonadales bacterium
CGTCGTCCATCCCTCCCGAGCGCATCGATTTGGGCGAGTTCTCCCCCATCACCCAGCGAATCGCCTCGAGCAGATTGGATTTGCCGCAGCCGTTCGGGCCGACGACGCCGGTCAGCCCCGGCTCGATATTGAGGGTCGCGGGCTCGACGAAGCTCTTGAAGCCGCTGAGCTTGAGCTTCCTGATGAGCATCGTCGGCCTGTCCCCCCCTTCGCGCCCGGGCCTTACCGGGCGCCGGCGCGTTGCAGGATCGGCTCGAGCTGGGCCCAGCTGTTGGCATCGACCTTCTGCCCGTTGACGAAGAAGGTTGGCGTTCCGGTCACGCCGAGTTCGTTCGACTGGGTGGTCGAATTCTCGGCGATCTGTTCCATCGCGGCAAAATCGGCGAGACAGCTGCGCGCCTGGTCTTCGCTCAGGCCCCGCGCAGCGAAGAAATCATAGAAGCCCGCCACTTCGGCGGCAGCGATAAAACGCTGGTCCTGCGGAAGCGAGAGCGCTTGTTCGAAGGCGGCGGAATTGTCGAACACCGGCTGAAGCACTTCCTGCAGATTCTTCCACACCTGGTCGGATAGCGGATGATAGCTTTCCTTCGCCCCGCACCGGACCAGCCGCGCCAGCACCAGGTCGTGCGGTCCGTGGATCTGGTTGCGCAACTCGAAGGAAACGCGGCCGGTATCGACGTACTTCTCCTTGAGCTGATCGGCTCCGTTCTGCGCGAAGGCGGCGCAAGCCGGACAGGTGAGCGAGGCGTATTCGACGACCTTGATCGGTGCCTCCGGATTGCCAAGCAGATAACCGTCCAAATCGGTCACCTGGACCGTGTCGGTCCATGCGGAGCCTTCGGGGGCGGGCACTGCCGCCACCGCTTCGCCTTCGAGATCGCCGGTTTGTTCTTCGTTCGCGCCGCAAGCGGCTAGCGATAGCGCCAGCGGAGCGGCAAACGCGGCGAGAGCGAAAAAACTGGTTTTCATGATCACAAGCAATCCTCGTCTAACGGAATGAAGCTATAGCAAGCGGCCAAGGTGGTGAAGCAAGGCGCCGTGCTTTTGAACAGTCTGGCCTTGAGCGCGGCTGGCTCGGGCGGCGCGTAATCGCTTACAGCCGGGAATCGAGCGCCTTTTGGAGCGGTGCCCAAGCGTGGACGCCGTCGAGCAATTTGCCATTGATCAGGAAGCTCGGCGTGCCCTGCAGCCCGTGCGTCTCGATATCGCGCATGCTGGTTTCGGCGAGCGATTCCGCCTTCGTTTCGTCGGCCAGGCAGCGGTTGATATCGGCGCGCCTATATCCGCGTTTCTCCATGATGTCGTCGAACCCCAGATCGCTGGCGATAGCTTGGCGGCGCGAGGCATTGGTGCCGAACTGCCAGCGCGCGCGCTGCGCCTGCGTGGCGGCGCGCGCCTTGGCGAACCACTCATCCTGCCGCAAGATGATCGCGGCGTGATTGGCGGCGAATTTCCTCGTCTCGCCGCAATGGGTTAGTAGCGTGGCGGTGAGATCGACGGGATCGCGCAGCAGGTGGCGGATCTCGAAACTCACCTTGCCCGTCGGCACATAGACCAGCTTGATCGCGCCTTCGCCCTGTTGGGCGAATTCGGCGCAATGCGAACAGGTATAGCTCATATATTCGACCAGCTTCAGCGGTGCCTCCGGATTGCCGAGCAGATGGCCGCCGTCGCTCGCCGCGATCGCTGCGCCCCAATTGCCCTTGGCCGAAGGCCTCAGCGGCATCTTGTCCTGCGCGATGACCGAGACGCCGGCCAAGGCCAGGGCCGCGGCCGCGGCACCGATCGCAAGCGAGGATATGCGTTTCATGTGCCTGAATTCCCTTGCTTCTCGTCACCAAGGCTGCGCGCCAGCGACTCGAGGACGGTGCGCAGTTCCGGATCCCCGATATCGCGCAGGCTCTCGCTCAGTTCCATGGGGATCGGCCTTAGCGACGGCGGGGGTTTCGCCTTCTCATTGGCCGGTGGCGGCTTAACCGCGCCTTGCCGCAGCTTGACCCGCGCCACCGCCTTGTAACCGAAGAAGCGGTTCACCCGCTCGATGATCTCGGGGATGACATGCTGGATCAGCGGCGCCTGGGCCGGCGCCACGACCAGTTGCAGGATGCCCTCCGATTTCTCGCCGGGCGGGAAGCGGATCGATTCGGGCGCGCAAACTCTGGCGTGCGTCTCGCCGACGATCTCGGGCCAGCGGGTGACCACGCTCGACTGGACGAAGCCGAAGCGGCGGAAGGCGGTGCGCCCGATTTGCGGCATCAATTCTGAAATCGGTTTGGCTGCGCCGCCGCGCGGCCGCTCGTACGGCCTCGCTTTGGGAGTGGTTTTTCGGCCTACCACCTTGCTGCTAGAACCTGCGTTGGGCTTGTCCCGTTCCATCGTGCCCGTCGCCATGCCATAGGCGGCGCGTGACTGCCAGCGTGGCCGAACTTTTGCTCGAATGGTACGGCCGCCACGCGCGCGAGCTGCCCTGGCGCGCGCCGCCCGGCAAACCGCCGCCCGACCCCTATCGCGTGTGGCTATCCGAAGTGATGCTGCAGCAAACCACGGTGGCTGCGGTAAAGCCCTATTTCGCGGCCTTCACCACCCGCTGGCCGACGGTGGAGGCGCTCGCCGCAGCGCCGGAGAGCGAGGTGATGGCCGCCTGGGCCGGGCTCGGCTATTATTCGCGCGCCCGCAATCTCGTCAGAGCGGCACGGGAAGTGGCCGCGCGCGGCGGCTTTTCCGATACCGAGGAAGGATTGCGCGAGCTGCCGGGGCTGGGGGAATATACCGCGGCGGCGGTGGCCGCGATCGCGTTCGGGCGGCGTGCGGTGGTGGTGGACGCGAATGTCGAGCGGGTCGTGGCGCGATTGTTCGCTATTGCCGAGCCGCTGCCGCAGGCACGCAAGGTAATTCGAGCAAGAGCAAATGAGATTACCCCGCAGAAAGGCGCCGGCGATTTCGCGCAGGCGATGATGGATCTTGGCGCAACCGTCTGCACCGCAAGATCGCCGAAATGTCTCGTCTGTCCCCTGTCCGGACATTGCGACGCGCGCAAGCAGGGCGAGCCCGAACGCTATCCGGCCAGGCCGGCGAAAAGGATCAATCCGACGCGGCGCGGCACTGCCTTCTGGATCGAGCACGAGGGCAGCGTCTGGCTGGTCCGGCGCGAGGGGAAGGGGATGCTTGGCGGCATGCGCGCGCTGCCCGACGATGGCTGGTCGGCTGCAGGAGACGGATCGGGCGAAGCCCCGCTGACGGGCATCTGGGAGGAAGCTGGGGTGATGCGCCACGGCTTCACTCATTTCGCGCTGGAATTGTCGCTCCGGCGTTACCTCGGGGACGCAAGACCCCGCGACGGGGGGGAATGGTGGTCGCTCGACAGGCTGGAGGAGGCGGGCCTGCCGACGCTCTTCGCGAAGGCAGCGCGGCTGGCGGTCAGATAATCCCGCCGCCGAGCATCAGCCGCAGCGCAGCGATCACCAGCACGACGAGGCAGAAATTGCGCCGGCATTGCTCGAACTCATCTGGCCGACCACCACGCCGATCACGATCAGCGGGAGCGCGAACCAATTGGCCCAGCCGAGGAAGGGACTGGTCGCCGGAATCACGATCACGAGCGAGACGACGCCGAGGAGGAATGAGAGCAGGTTGAGCATGTGTCTTATATGAATAGGTCAGCTCCATTTATCAAGTCCGGAGCGCCGGATTTGCCCGGTTTCAATTCGCAATTGACCGTTAAGGTCCAATTCCCCACACCGGCGCGATTATCTTGGACAGAGGATTTTGCCTGATGGCTTTTCGCGATTTTTCCGCCGAAACCGCGATTTCGCGCCGTTCGCTTCTGCGCGGCGGGGCGATGCTGGGCGGAGCCGCCGCGCTGTCGGGCCTGCCCTTCGCACATTCTCTGCTGGCGCAGACGCGCACCTCTTGGCCCAATGTCGCGGCGCTGATCGATACCTATGGCGACGGGCGCAAGCTCGCCAATATCATGGCCGTGCTCGGCTGGGGGCAGCAGGCGCCGGTCACCATCGGCAAGGGCAACCTCGCCATCGGCCAGAACGCGCCGGTTGGCCTCGACAGCCTCTATCGCGTCTATTCCATGACCAAGCCCGTCACCGGCATGGCGGTGATGATGCTGATCGACGAAGGAAGGCTCGGTCTCGACCAGCCGCTCGCGGAAGTCCTGCCCAAATTCGCCAACATGCAGGTGCAGCGGACCTATGACGGATCGATCACCGATCTCGTGCCTGCCGAGCGCCCGGTCACCATCCGCCACCTGCTGACCCACACCGCCGGGATCGGCTATCCCATCATCCAGAAGGGCCCGATCCGCGAAGCCTATATGGCCAAGGGAGTAATCGCCGGGCAGGTGAGCAAGCTGCCGCTGGCGCAGGCGCTGTTCGGCCGGGGCGAGCCGGTACGAAGCCTAGCTGCCTTCGCCGACAATCTCGCCAGCCTGCCGCTGGTCTATCAGCCGGGGACGCGGTTCAGCTATTCGACTTCGATCGATCTGCTCGGCCGTTTGATCGAGGTCGTCTCGGGGCAGAAATTCGACGCTTTCCTGACGGAGAACATCTTCAAGCCAGCAGGCATGAACAGCACTTGGTTCCGTGTTCCGGCGAGCGAGGTCGGGCGGCTGACAACCAATTACGGCGTGATGAACGGGGTGCTCGTGCCGCTCGATCCGGCCCGCGCCTCGATCTACCTCGATCCTCCCGCCTTCCCTTCGGGCGGTGCGGGGCTGGTATCGAGCCCGCGCGATTTCGACCGCTTCCTGCGCATGCTGCTCGGCTATGGAGTGATCGACGGCAAGCGCGTGATGGGCGAACTGGCGGTGCGCGTCGGCACCTCCAACATTTTGCCCGATACGGTGGACACCAAGGGCAGCTGGATCGAGGGGCAGGGTTTCGGCGCCGGAGGGCGCGTGACCGAGGGCAGCTTCGGCTGGGGCGGGGCGGCTGGCACGGTGGCCTTCGTGAACATGAAGGCCGGGCTGCGCGCCAGCCTGTTCACCCAATACATGCCCTCGGACGCCTATCCGCTCCACACCGCCTTCCCCGCGGCGGTGGTCAAGGATTTGCAGGCGATGCGCAAAGGCTGAGCGAAAAGGTGGCGCTCGCCTTCAC
>JBBSMH010000168.1:0-5094 GCA_038233275.1 Sphingomonadales bacterium
GCCAATTGAACCGGTCGCCCTTGACCTCGCCGCCTGATACAGCAAACCATCATCTGCCCGGAGATGCCGACCGGAGAATTTCCACCACATTCGAGACACCACCTTGTCGCGGCCGTTCACGCTCACGCTGACGGGGATCATTTGGTTCATGGGAGTTCCTTTCCGGGGCCGCTCAGGCAGTCAGCTCCGCGCGTTCCGCCAGCGCCGCCTCGGGCGGGGTCGCGGCATCGACGCCCATCTCGGCCAGCGCCTCGCGCGCCGCGGCCACCACGCGGCGCATGACGTGCTCGTCCATCCGCCCGATGCAGCCGAGGCGGAAGCTCTCCACCACCGTCAGCTTGCCGGGATAGATGATGAAGCCCTTGGCCTTCATCAGCGCATAAAAGGTCTCGAAGTCGAACTTCGGATGCGCCGGGTTGAAGAAGGTGACGATGATCGGCGACAGCCAGCGGTCCTTGAGCAGCGTCTCGAAGCCGAGCGCGCGCATCCCCTCCACCAGCACGTCGCGGTTGCGGCGGTAGCGCGCGCCGCGCCCGGCGACCCAGCCTTCCGCGGCATGAACGCGCAGCGCCTCCAGAAAGGCCGCCACCACGAGGGTGGGCGGCGTGAAGCGCCACTGCCCGGTCTTGTTCATGTGCGCCCATTGCGCGTGCACGTCGAGGCTGAGCGAATGGCTGCGCCCCTTGGCCGCCTCCAGATCGGACTTGCGGGCGATCACGAAGCCGAAGCCCGGCACGCCCTCGATGCACTTGTTGGCCGAGGACACCACGGCCTCGAAGCGGATCTGCCTCGCGTCGAGCGGCAGCGCGCCGAAGGCGCTCATGGAATCGATCAGCAGTCGCCGACCGTGGGCGTAGGTAACTTCCGAGATCTCCTCGACGGGGTTGAGGATCCCCGAGGAGGTCTCGCAATGCGCGAGGATTACATGGGTGATCGCCGGATCCGCCTCGAGCGCCGCGGCCACTTCGGGCCCGCGCGGCGGCATGTAGTCGCCCTTGTCGATCGCGGCATAGGCGCGCCCGAGATAGTCGAGCGTCTGGGCGATCCGCTGGCCGTAGGCGCCGTTGATGAGCACCAGCACCTTGCCGTCGCGGGGCACGAACGAGCCGAGCATCGCCTCGACCGCGAAGGTGCCGCTGCCCTGCATCGGCACGCAGGCGAGCGCGCCGTCCGTATCCCCCGCCATCGCCACCAGCCGGCGGCGCAGTTCGGCGGTCATCGCCCGGAAATCGCCGTCCCACGACCCCCAATCGCGCAGCATCGCCTGCTTCACCTCGAGCGAGGTGGTCAGCGGTCCTGGCGTCAGCAGGTAGGGCTCGCCCATGGCGGGCGCGGGGAACTCGGCTTCCTGCACGCGTTGCGGTTGGCCAGCATGCGCTCATCCTTCACTTAGGGATATTTCCTGCCGCCCCACGACCATGCGGCCCCGCGACCTATTTGAAAAATCGCTAATTCAGATGATATGGGCGAATCCAGCTTATAGATCGCGTCAAGCCCGCTCCGCCAGCCGGCTCTCCAGGAGATCGCCGCTCTCGGTGAGGATCGGATAGGCGATGGTCGCGAAAAGCGAGTTGATCTCCTTGAGCGCCCGCACCGTCTCCAGATGGATCTCGCTCGTCTCGACGCTCTCGCGCGCGCCGCTCTGCAGGCGTTGCAGGTGCCGCTGGCGGCTGAGCCGCTCGAGCTCGCGCATCCGGTCCTTTTCCTCGACCAGCTGGCGCGCCGAATTGTAGTCGCCCGAGACCAGGACGTTGAGCGCGATCTGCATGTTGTTCAGCACCCTTGCGTGCAGGTCCGTCAGTTCGCGCCAGCCCTCGCGGGAGAATCGCAGCCTGTGATCCGCCTTTTCGGCTGCGAGTTGCAGAAGCGATTTGGCGACGATGTCGCCCACGTGCTCAAGATTGATCGCGAAACCCGCGAGCTCCATGCTGCGCTGCGCCTCGTCGGCGCTCATGGTCCCGCGGCTCAGTTCGGCGAGGTAGAGCTTGATCTGGCTATGCGCGGCGTTCACTTCCTGGTCGAGGCGCCGGATCCGCTTGATCCGCTCCCTGTCGCCGGACTCGTAGAGCTCCATCACCGGGCGCAGCATCATCTCGATGATCTCGCTCATCCGCAGCAGCTCGCGCGTGGTGCTGGCGAGCGCCCGGCCGGGCGAGCGCAACACCGAGCGGTCGAGCGCCGAAACCCGCGCCGCCAGCAGGTCCGGCCCCTGCTCGCTCGGCCCCGCCTCGGGGACGGCCCACCGCAGCAGCTGCTCCATCGGCCCCGTCAGCGGCAGGCAGAGCAGGGCGAGCGCCAGGTTGAAGCCCAAGTGCAAATTGACGATCTGCCGCGCCGCATCGCCCCCGGCGAGGTGCAGCGGCGGCTCGAGGAAATGCACCGTCAGCAGCGCGGCGACGGCTCCGAGCGCGCGGAAGGCGAAATTGCCGAGCGGAAGGCGCTGCGCGTCGGGTGCGGCGCCGCGCGTCAGCCCGACCGCGATCAACCCGCCGCCGAGATTGGCCCCGAGCATCAGCGAAAGCCCCAGCTCGACGGGAAGCACGCCCTCGGCCGCGAGCGCCATGAAGAGCAGGATCGCCGCGACGCTGGAATGGATGAGCCAAGTGAAGAGCGCCCCGAGGAGAAAGGCGGTGACGAAATCGTCCCGAAGATAACCCACGACGATGGGCAGGAAGGTGCTCGCGCGCAAGGGCTCGGTCGCCTCGCCGATCATGCGCAGCGACAAGAGGATGAGCGCGATCCCCATCAGGATGCGCCCGGTCTGCTTCACCCCGCGCGAGGCGCCCTTGAGAAACAGCCAACCGCCGGCGATCAGCAGGAACGGCATGAGCCAGCTCAGATCGACCGAAAGGATCTGCACCACCAGCGCCGAGCCCACGTCCGCCCCGAGCAGCATCGCAAGTCCCGTCGCGAGGCCGAGCGCCCCGCTCGCGGCGAAACCCGCCGCGAGCATCGCCACCGCCGTGGAGCTTTGCAGCAGCACCGCGATGGCCGCCCCCGCGCCCGCGGCACGGAGCCGCCCGCCTTCGGCGCGGTGCAAGATCCGGCGCAGCGCCGCGCCGTGGGCGCGCTCCACCCCCGTGCGCACCATGCGCACCGCCCAGATCAAGAGCGTCGCCGCAGCGGCAAGATGAAGGACGAGAAGGGAAAAGCTCATATCTCGGACCTGAATCTCCAGCGCCCGCGAGCACGCGGCACGCGCCCGATCAGCGCCGCATCCTGCGCACCACGCCCGTGTCGTCCTCGGGACGCCCGAGGCCTTCCTATTGAACGCGCGCTCATTTGATAAGTCAAATCGCTCTATCGGATATATACATCGCCTCCGCTTATCCACTCTCATGTTCGCCGTTTCAAGCTGCAGATGTGAAGAATCGATCGCTTGCCTTTGCAAGCGTTCTGGCGAAATGGCTGCCCCTGGGCAAAGCAGGAGGCACGGTCAATAAAACGACGGTTGATCATGCTCTGATACGCGGGTTGGTTACCGCCGGACCTGATGCGTCGCGGAGCTGCCTCGGTCTAGGATCCAGCGTCGGATGTTCCGGCTGATAGTGGTTGCGAGGGTTCTCCTGCCGTGACCGTGCCTCCAGCCTTACTCAGGCGCAGAAGGCTCAAAACTGTTCGCTCCTCCATCAATGCTTTGGTTCATAGCCCGGCGGTCAGTTGCTCGGCCGCGGCACTTGAGCCGCGATGGCCCAGACGAAGCCGGCCAGTTCGCGAGCGATCGCCGTGGTCACCGTGGTGGCCGGCTTGCCGGCTCTGGTGAGTTTGCGGTAACGGCCACACAGTCGCACCTGGCCCTTCCATGCCGTATCGCGGATCGATTTGGGCAGTCTCTCCTGCCGGAGCAATTGTTCACGGCTGATCCTTGCGGGGAACCGATAGCTCCAGGCCGCCTCGACCAGCATTCGCCGGGCGGTCCCGTTGCCTGCTTTCGTTACGCCACCCTGACGCCTGGTTCCGCCGCTGGAATGTTCCGAGGGGACCAGGCCGAGATAGGCCATGAGCTGCCGGGGGTTCTCGAAGCGCGTGATGTCGCCGAGTTCTGCGATCACGGTCGCGGCCGTCACCAGGGCCATTCCGCGAAGCGCTTGCAGGGCGTGGACCACCGGCGCCAGGGCCCAGTCCGCGAGCATGGTCTCGATCTGCGCCGTCAGCCGATCACGACGGGTCGTTGCGGCTTCGATCGTTGCCATACAATCTTCCAGGACGATGTGGTGGGCGGGCTGCTCGAACCGCAGCCCGGCCAGCCACCGACGATGCATCTGCGTCCAGGCGGGTCGGTTGTAGTGGAATCCGTGACGCAGCAGAAATCCGGAGAGCTGCTGGCGGGCCTGCCGCAAGCTACGAACCGCGGCCAGGCGTGCGCGAACGAGATCGCGTATCGCCTCATGGGCAAGGTCGGGAACCCATACCGGTGTCAACTCGCCAGCCCGATGCAGCTTCGCCAGATTGATGGCATCCCGGCGGTCGGTCTTGATCCGGTCCCCGGGCTTGCGGGGGATCAGCGACGGAGCGACCACCACGCAGTCGTGCCCCGCCGCGGTCAGTTGGCGCTGAATGCCATAGCCGCATGGCCCGCCTCGTAGCAGAACCGCAGCACCCCTCCCGGCCGGGAGAGCTTGCTCGAAAGACGCGTCAAAGCCGCAGGCGTATTCGAGATCTGTCCGTGTTCGCGGACTTCTCCACGCTTGCTCCCGTCCGCCAAAGCGACGGAAATCGTCTCCTTGTGAACGTCCAAACCGACGTAGATGATATGCTCGTTCATGGCCCGTCTCCTATGCATGAGGCTCGGCATCGGGATGCCCGGCGCAATCCTCGTAATCTGCATACTGTGAGACGGGTCGCCCTATCTCTGGAGAACATGTGGTCTAGCGGCCTTTCTGAACGACTCGGCCCTCAGAACTGCGATACATTTGGAGGAGCTACGGACGCGCCGATTGTGACTCAAGTGCAGCCGATCTCAGTGATGATCGGGTAGCCCGAGGAGCCCGAAGCGAGGCGACGACGGCGAAGGTTGCTCCGGGGCGTTGCGATCAGCCCGGCTGACCGGCGCCCGGGGTCAGCTTGGCCAGGAGCGAAGCCAGGGTCTCTGCC
>JBBSMH010000169.1:0-5055 GCA_038233275.1 Sphingomonadales bacterium
GAACAGGAAGGCGGCAAGCGCCTTGGTCAGCTCGGTCTTGCCGACGCCGGTGGGTCCGAGGAACAGGAAGCTGCCGAGCGGGCGATTGGGATCCTGCAGTCCGGCGCGTGCCCGGCGCACGGCCTTGCTGACCGCATCGATCGCCTGTCGTTGCCCGATCACGCGCTTGCCGAGAATGTTCTCCATCTCGAGCAACTTCTCGCGCTCGCCTTCGAGCATCTTGTCGATCGGAATGCCGGTCCAGCGGCTGACGACCCCGGCGATATCATCTTCGGCGACTTCTTCCTTGAGCAGCGCATTTTCCGTGTGGCCGCTGGCGTCCTCGAGTTTCTTCTCCAGTTCCGGAATCTTGCCGTAGGACAGCTCGCCGGCCTTGGCGAGGTCGCCAGCGCGCTGCGCCTGCTCGAGCTCGATCCGCGCCGCGTCGAGCTCTTCCTTGAGCCGCGCCTCGGCGTGGATCTTGTCACGCTCGTTCTGCCACCGGGTGGTCAGTTCGCTCGATTGCTGCTCGAGCTCGGACAGTTCCTTGCGCAGCACCTCGAGCCGGTCCTTCGAAGCCCGGTCGCTCTCCTTCTGCAGCGCCTGCTCCTCGATCCGCAGCTGGATGATCCGCCGGTCGAGCGCCTCTATCTCTTCCGGCTTGCTCTCCACTTCCATGCGAATGCGGCTCGCCGCCTCGTCCATGAGGTCGATCGCCTTGTCGGGCAGGAAGCGGTTCTGGATGTAGCGGTTGGAAAGCTGCGCCGCGGCGACGATCGCCCCGTCGGTGATGCGCACGCCGTGGTGGAGTTCGTATTTGTCCTTGATCCCGCGCAGGATCGAGATCGTGTCCTCGACGCTGGGCTCGTCGATATAGACCGACTGGAAGCGCCGCTGGAGCGCGGGGTCCTTCTCGACGTATTTCTGATACTCGTCGAGCGTGGTCGCGCCGATGCAATGCAGTTCGCCTCGGCTGAGCGCGGGCTTGAGCAGATTGGATGCATCCATGCTGCCCTCGGAGGCGCCGGCGCCGATCAGCGTATGCATCTCGTCGATGAACAGGATGATCTGCCCTTCCGCCCCCTTCACCTCGTCGAGCACCGCTTTCAACCGCTCCTCGAACTCGCCGCGATATTTCGCGCCCGCGATCAGCGCGCCCATGTCGAGCGCCATCAGCGTGCGGCCCTTGAGCGAATCGGGCACGTCGCCATTGGCGATGCGCAGCGCGAGGCCTTCGGCGATCGCGGTCTTGCCGGTGCCTGGCTCGCCGATCAGCGCGGGGTTGTTCTTGGTCCGCCGGGCCAGGATCTGCATCGTGCGGCGGATTTCCTCGTCGCGGCCGATGACCGGATCGAGCTTGCCGTCGCGCGCGGCCTGGGTGAGGTCGCGCGCATATTTCTTCATCGCGTCGTAGCTCTCTTCCGCGCTCGCCGAATCGGCCCCCTTGCCACCGCGCAATTCGGTGATTGCCGCTTCAAGCGCTTTCGGATCGACATTGGCCTGCTTAAGCGCCTGCCCGGCCGTGGTGGTGGAGGCGAGCGCGAGCGCCACCAGCAGCCGCTCGACCGTGACATAGCTGTCGCCGGACTTCTCCGCGATCTGCTCGGCCTGGTCGAGTACGCGCACGGCGTCGTTGTCGAGCCCGGGCGTGGCTTGCGCCCCGCTGCCCGAAACCACCGGAACCTTGCCCAACGCGGTGTCGAT
The DNA here is from genome assembly GCA_038233275.1 of Sphingomonadales bacterium. Classification (GTDB taxonomy): domain Bacteria; phylum Pseudomonadota; class Alphaproteobacteria; order Sphingomonadales; family Sphingomonadaceae; genus Qipengyuania. Next base: position 1,684 of record JBBSMH010000169.1, read on the forward strand.
CTCGGTCACGGCGACGCCGGCATTGCCGCCCGCGCGCTGGATCAGCCCCGCGGCCATCCCTTCACTGTCTTCGAGCAACGCCTTGAGCAGATGCGCTGGGCTGATGCGCTGATGGTTCATGCGGATGGCGACGGTCTGCGCGCTCTGGATGAAGCCCCTGGCGCGGTCGGTGAATTTCTCGAGATTCATCAAACATCCTCACTCGTCGAACGGCCAGGGAGATATGGTGTGGCCGTTGAGCAACACAAGCCCTGCTCCCCGCGAAGCATCAAGGTGTGTTAGCCGCATATAGGACCCGCGGGGGCGGCGGCAAGAGAGTGTACGCTTTTCATCTGCGCGCACGCATGTCATGGGCCGCGCGGCTGGCAGGGGGAATCGGATGAAGTGGCTCAAGCGCGTCGGGATCGCACTGTCGATCCTGCTGCTGATCGCCTTCATCGCGCTGGCGACGTGGGAGCCGTTCTTCGCCGACAAGGGCAGGCCGCCCCCCGGTGCCCAGACGTATCGCGCAGAAATCATCCGCGACGAATTCGGCGTGCCGCATATCTACGGCGCCACCGATGCCGACGCCGCCTATGGCGTGGCCATCGCGCACGCTGAGGATGATTTTTCCACCCTGCAGGATGTGGTCGCAATGGCGCGCGGGCGCTATGGCGCGAGCGCGGGCGAGGAAGGCGCGCAGGTCGATTATGCCTATCACCTGCTCGACGCGCGCGGGACCGCCGAGCGTCACTTCGGGAGCCTGCCGGCGGACACACGGGCGCTGTTCGATGCCTATGCGACAGGTCTCAACCAATATGCGCGCGAGCATCCCCAAGAGCTGAAACTCGCCAATCTCTTCCCGGTCGACGGCGAGGACGTCGCGGCGGGTTTCGCCCTGCGCCAGCCGTTCTTTTTTGGGCTTGGAAACATCATCGGCCCGCTGGTCGGGAACGAGCCGCTGCGCCCTGAGTTCGGGCCACCGATACCGGTCGAAGCCACGCCCGCCGATGACGGCATCCCCCCTGCCCGCGTCATCCGCGACGAGAGCGGCGGAGAAGCGCGCAGGACGCCCCTGGGCGAAGAGGAAACGCTTAACGGTTCAAACGCTTTCGCCATCGCGCCCGAGAAGACCGGCGGCCCGACGGTGCTGATCTCCAACAGCCACCAGCCGTGGCGCGGCGGCGTCGCTTGGTACGAGCTGGTGGTCGAAAGCGGCGAAGGCTGGCATTTCGCGGGCGCGAACTTCCCGGGCAGCCCCTACCCCTTTCTGGGGCATAACGAGCGCCTCGGCTGGACCAATACGGTCAACCGTCCCGATCTCGTCGATGTCTACAAGCTCGTGCTCGACGACAGCGGCACCAAATATCGGCTCGGCGATCGCTGGCTCGAACTCGAGAAAAAGACCGTCACCCTGCCGGTTCGTTTCGGCCCGATAGTCCTCCCGATTCGCCGCACCGTGCATCGCAGCGTCCACGGGCCGGTGATCGTGAACGACAGCGGCGCTTATGCAATCCGTTATGGCGGGATGGATAGCATCGACCAGCTCGACGCCTATTACCGGCTCAACAAGGCGACCAGCCTCCAGGAATGGGAGGATATCCTTGCGCGGATGGACGTGCCTTCGACCAATTTCATCTACGCCGATGCGGAAGGCAATATCGCGCTGGTGTATAACGCCGCGATTCCCGACCGGCTGCCGGGCGTGAACTGGCGCGGCGTGCTGGCGGGCGACGATCCGCGGCTGATCTGGTCCGGCCCGGTCGATTACGGGCGCCTGCCTCGCTATGTGAACCCGGCCAGCAATTGGCTGTTCAATGCCAACAACAATCCCTTCCGCGCAGCGGGCGCGGGCAGCGATCTGTCCCCGGACGATTTTGCGCCCGAGCTCGGCATCGAGACGAAAACCACCAACCGGGCGCGGCGCGCGTGGAAGCTACTGAGCGAGGCAGACAGGCTCGACCGCGCCACGCTGGAGCGGATCAAATATGATACCGCCTATGAGCACGCGGGATATGTCGTGGAGATGTTTGCGGCGATCGCAGCGCTCGACCTGTCCGGCGATGACGAATTGGCGCAGGCGCGCAGGCTGCTCTTCACCTGGGATTTCACCGCCGACAATATCGGCCGCGCCGATGCGCTGGCCCTGCTGCTGATCCGCGACTTCATGTCGGCGGAGTACCAGAACAAGCTCGAAACCCCCGACCCGCGCGAAGAATTGGAGGAAGCGGTCGATCACCTGATGACCCACTTCGGGCGGATCGATCCCCCGATGGGCGAATTGCTGCGGCTGCGGCAGGGGCCGGGGAAATACAGCGTCGACCTGCCGCTCGACGGCGGCTCCGACACGCTGCGCGCCTCGACCACTTGGGATGTCCAGGAGGACGGGCGGCTATCGGTCAAGCACGGTGACAGCTTCATCCAATGGGTGGAGTGGGCGCCCGGCAAGCGGGTCTCCTCGCGCTCGATCCAGCCGTACGGTGCGGCCACAACGCGGCCCGACAGCCCGCATTTTTCCGACCAGGCGACCCTCTTTGTCCAGCACCGGCTGAAGCCGGTTCATTTCTGGCGTCGAGATGTCCTGGCCCACGCGGCCAGCCGAAAGACGGTGACGAACGAGCGCTGACCGATTAGCCTACACCAATTCGAGTCGCAGAAAACACGGGGAATATCATGCGCATCAAGACGATCCTGTTCGCAGGGGCCGCTACGCTCGGCCTCGCCGCTTGCACCACCACGGCTTCGGGCGACATGGCCCGCGCCCCGCTCGATACCCCCGCAATGGGCGAAGAAGCGATTGACGCCGAGCCCGCGCAGCTTTCCACGCTCATCGACGAAGTCGAGATTCCCTACGAGCGGTTCACCCTGCCCAACGGCCTCGACGTCATCGTCCATACAGACCGCAAGGCACCGATCGTTGGCGTTGCGGTCTGGTACAACGTCGGCTCGAAGGACGAGCCGCAGGGCAAGACCGGCTTCGCGCATCTGTTCGAGCATCTGATGTTCAACGGGTCGGAAAACGCGCCCGAGGATTTCTTCCAATATCTGCAGGAAATGGGCGCCACCGACTACAACGGGACCACCAATTTCGACCGCACCAATTATTTCCAGACCGTGCCCCGCCCCGCGCTCGAACGCGCGCTATGGCTCGAAAGCGATCGCATGGGCTGGCTGCTCGGAGCGGTCACGCAGGCCAAGCTCGATAACCAGCGCGGCGTGGTGCAGAACGAGAAGCGCCAGGGCGACAACCAGCCGGGTGGGCTCGTGTTCTACGAGATTCTCGAAACGCTCTATCCGCAAGGCCACCCCTATCGCCACTCGCCGATCGGTTCGATGGCCGATCTCGATGCCGCGACCGATCTCCAACGGCGAGCCGCACCGCCCGCAGGGGTC
>JBBSMH010000170.1:0-4977 GCA_038233275.1 Sphingomonadales bacterium
CGACGACCCTTCGTCAGCGTCATGCCGAACTGACCGGCCGTACGCTCAAGCTGCGCTACAAAGGGAAATCGGGCGGAATGCGCGAGGTGATCCTGAGCGATGGAAGCCTTTTGCGCATGGTCCGCCGGATGCAGGACCTGCCCGGGCAAAACCTGTTCAAATATGTCGACGATGCGGGCGAGGTCCAGACGGTCGGTTCGAGTGATGTGAACGACTATCTGGCCGAGACCATGGGCGAGCGCTTTACCGCCAAGAATTTCCGCACCTGGCACGCCAGCGTGATGGCGTGCGCTTTCCTCCTCAGCTGCGACGAAAACGCCTCGATGAAGAGCCTCCTTGCCCATGTAGCCGAAAAACTCGGCAACACGCCTGCGGTGACGCGCAAGAGCTACATCCACCCGGCGGTGATCGATCTGATCGGCCGGCAGGAGAAGTGGCGCGAGGAAACCCGCCTTCCTCGCGCGACCAACTGGCTGACCCGCGAAGAGCGCGGATTGATGGAATTGCTCCAGGATTGCCCGAGCGTGCAGGATCTCCTCGCTGCTTGAACTTGCATCGAGTATCCCGAAAAGATACTGAAGGCGTCATGCACAGGGCCGGGCAGAAGATCAGACGCTGGCGCGAGGCCCACGAGCCCCCGCTGTCCGCGAGCGAGTTCGGGGAACGTTACGGCGAGCCGGAACTCTGGCCGAGCCGAACAGTCTATGGCTGGGAAAGCAAAGGGAAAATCGCGCGCGCGTTAGTGCAACGGCGTCTCGCTGCGCTGGGCATTTGCGATCCTGCCGACTGGCTCGCACCACCCTCCGCGAGCCACGGTTCCAGCCCGAAAAGTACGCACACCATGACAGCCATCGCCCATCGATTCTACGATCGCCATTCTCATGGTTTCATCCGGGTAGCGACGAGCACGCCCAAGGTGCGCACGGCGGATGTCGCCTACAATGCCGAGGGCATTCTCGAGCAGGCGCGACTGGCAGCGAAGGACAATGTGGACCTGCTGCTCTACCCGGAGTTGTGCCTGTCGTCCTACGCCATCGACGATTTGCACCTCCAGTCGGCCTTGCTCGACAGGGTCGAGGAAGAGTTGCGCAGGATTGTCGAGGCAAGCGCCGAATTGCCGAGCGTCCTCGTCATCGGAGCGCCACTGCGCCGCAATGCCCGGATTTACAATTGCGCCCTGGCCATCGCGCGCGGACGGATTCTGGGGGTCGTTCCGAAGAGCTATCTGCCGAATTACCGGGAATTCTACGAGAAGCGCTGGTTCAGTCACGGACGTGAATGCGTCGGGCTGACGATGGAAATCGGCGGAGAGGAAATACCTTTCGGCACTGACCTGATCTTCGCTCACGAGGACATTTCCGGATTCACTTTCGGGATCGAAATTTGCGAGGATTTCTGGAGTCCCAACCCACCGGGCACAATGGCCGCGCTGGCCGGCGCCACAATCCTTCTCAATCTTTCCGCCTCCAACATCACGATCGGCAAATCGGACGAGCGCCACTTGCTCAGCCGCGCTTCTTCCAGCCGGGGCGTGTGCGCCTATGCCTATTCGGCGAGCGGACACGGGGAGAGCACGACCGACCTCGCGTGGGATGGACAGGGGATGGTTTACGAACTGGGGGATCTGCTGGTCGAAAGCGTGCGCTTCGATCGCGAACCCGAACTGTGCATGACCGATGTCGATACGGAGCGCATCAACAACGATCGCATGCGGATGCAGACCTGGGGCGATGCCGCGGAAGCCGCGGGCCGACCCGAAGACTGGTATCGCAGGATATCCTTCGACCACCAGCCACACCGCGGCGACACCGGTCTGCGCCGGCCGATTCGCCGCCTCCCCTTCGTGCCCAATCGGCGCCACAAGCTCGACGAAGATTGCTACGAGGCCTTCAATATTCAGGTCGACGGCCTGCTGCGGCGGATCGAAGCGACCAATCCGAAATCCCTCGTCATCGGAATATCGGGGGGGCTCGACAGCACGCATGCGCTGATCGTCGCGGCCCAGGCGTGCGACGCGCTAGGTCTCCCGCGCAGCACTATTCGCGGCTACACGATGCCCGGCTTCGGAACATCCGAAGGCACCAAATCGAACGCGTGGAAGCTGATGGAGGCGATCGGCGTCACCGCGGAAGAGATCGACATCAAGCCGACCGCGACGCTCATGCTCGAGAATATCGGCCATGCCTTTGCCGCCAAAGGGGAAAAGCGGGACGAACCCGTTTACGATACGACTTTCGAAAACGTCCAGGCGGGTCTGCGCACCGATTACCTCTTCCGCCTTGCCGGGCAGCACGGTGGTTGGGTGATCGGCACCGGGGACCTGTCCGAGCTCGCGCTGGGATGGTGCACCTATGGCGTGGGCGACCAGATGAGCCATTACAATGTCAACTCGGGCGTGCCCAAGACATTGATTCAATACCTGATCCGCTGGGCCGCCAGTAGCGGCCAGTTCGATGGCGAGACGGAACAGATATTGCTCTCGATTCTCGACACCGAAATTTCTCCCGAACTGGTGCCCGCTGGCGAGGACGGCGAAATGCAAAGCACCGAGGGAGCGATCGGCCCCTATGAACTGAACGATTTCTTCCTCCACCATATCGTTCGCTGGGGTCACAGGCCGAGCCACGTGGCTTTTCTTGCTTGGCATGCGTGGAAGGATGCGGGCTCGGGCTTGTGGCCCCCCGACTTCCCCTCGGAAGCGAAAAACGAATACGACCTCGCCACCATCGCGCAGTGGCTGGAGAAATTTCTCCAGCGCTTCTTCGCCTTCAGCCAGTTCAAGCGCAGCGCGCTTCCAAATGGCCCCAAGGTTTCGCCGGGCGGGGCGCTCAGCCCCCGTGGCGACTGGCGTGCGCCCAGCGACGCGGTTGCCGATGTGTGGCTGGAAGAGCTGCGAAACAGCCTCCCGCCTTCGTAATATCCAGGTGCCAAACGGCTTGCTGTACCCACAAGCTCAAAGAGGGTTTTCCCTAACAGCACCGAATCGTGTATGCTGTCCTGAGCAAGCGGGGAGGATAATCGATGACTGGGTTTCGGCTGCACAAATGCGCGCTTTGGCTCGGCGCTGCTTCCCTTGCCATTCCGATTCCCGCGCAGGCCCAGTTCGGAGGCCTCTTTTCGCGTAACAAGGCGTCTGCTGCGGAGAAAACCTCCGACGGGTGTCCCGAAGGCAAGAGCAGAAGCACCGGCAGTTCGATCCTCGGAGGTGTGCTCGGCAGTGTAGCGGGTGGGGCCGCATCGAGGCTCGGGGTGACCCGCTGGGTTCCGGTCTCGGCTTTCACAAGCGAGCTCACCCAGGCGATCGCCTGCCGTCTCGACCCCGAGGAACAGAAGCAGGCAGCCGAAGCAACACTCGCAGCCACCCGCGGTGGGGAAGATGGCGAGGTTGAAGTGGGTTCGAGCGCAAGCTGGACCTCCGGCACGCGTGAGGAGGTGGCGGGCACCTCGACCGTTGTCGCCCGCAACGACGGCGAAGGCGGATTGCAATGCATCACCGTGACCGACGTCATCATCGTGAAAGGCGAGGAAACCACGGCGAACAAACGCATGTGCCGCCCACCCGGCCAGCGCCGCTATTCTCTGGTAGCGTAATGAAAAAAGGGTCGCACCTTTGGCTCGCGCTGAGCGCCACCGCTCTGGTCGCCGCCGACGGTCCCATGGACCCGGACAATCCGACCTGTCCGCTCAATCCCAATTGGGGTCCCAATTCAGAGATGACGCTCGAGGCGGTCGATCGCGGGGGCAAGCGGGTTTTGCTGGCCGAAGGAGTGATTGATGCTTTCCTGCCCTCGCGGCTCGAAGAGGCCATCGAAAGCGACGAATTGATCGAAGAGATCTGGATACGCTCAAGCGGCGGCGATGCACGCGCCGGGAACGAGGCTGGCAGGATCATCCGCTCCTACCCCGGTATGCTGACCCGCATCCCCAGCGGGTGGGCTTGCTTTTCCGCCTGCAACTTCATGTTCATGGGCGGAGACCGGCGCTATGTCGATCCGGGCGGCATCTTCATGGTGCACATGTTCACCCATACGTCGCAGCGCGGAACCATTGCCCGCTCTGTCGGCAAGGGTACCGACGAAACCATCGTGCTCATAGGAGAAATCGAACAGCAAAGCGCGCTGCTCGCAAGCGAGGACAACGACTTCCTCATCCGCATGGGCATCAGTCGCAAGCTGTTGACCGATATCATGTATCAGCAGGAAGCCACCGGCGGCAAAAGCGGAAACGGCGTACGCTACTGCCTCGATCAAAACGAGGTACGCGAATATAACGTGATGCCGATCGAAAAGCCCGCCGGCTGATCGCAGCCTAGAGTTTGGTCACCCAGCCATGGGTGTCCTCGACTTTGCCCAGCTGGATGCCGACCAGCTTCTCTCGAAGCCTGGTCGTAAGCTGGCCGGGACCGCCGCTACCGATGGTGAATTCTCCGTCAGGACCCACGACCGTGCCGACCGGAGTGACGACTGCTGCGGTTCCGCAGGCCATTGTTTCGATCAGCGTCCCTTCGACAGCGTCCGCACGCCACTGGTGAATGTCGTAAGGCTCCTCGCGTACCTGCAGTCCTTCCTCCCGCAATAGCGTGATCAGGCTGTCGCGGGTAATGCCCGCCAGGATCGTTCCGGTCAGCGGGGGTGTGATCACGCTGCCGTCGTCGAACACGAAGAACAGGTTCATCCCGCCCAGCTCCTCGACCCATTTCTTCTCTACCGCGTCGAGGAAGACGGCCTGGTCGCAGCCGTGGGCGAGGGCTTCGGCATGGGGAACCAAGCTGGCGGCATAGTTTCCGCCGGTCTTGGCTGTGCCTGTGCCCCCGGGGGCGGCGCGCGTGTAATCGCGGCTGACCCAGATTTTCACCGCCGGCGCGCCAGATTTGAAATAATTGCCTGCCGGGGAGCAGATCAGCAGATATTTGTACTGCTTTGCTGGACGCACACCGAGGAACGGCTCGGTGGCGAACATGAAGGGCCGCAGGTACAG
>JBBSMH010000171.1:0-4945 GCA_038233275.1 Sphingomonadales bacterium
CGGTCGCCAAGCTTGCCGAGGTGCAAGCGGACATGGAGGCAGCCGGCGTGGAGTTCAATGACGTCGACATCGCGGCGTTCAGGGAGGCAACGGCGGGTGTCTACGAGGAGGTCGGACTGGTTGACGCGCGCGAGGCGCTGGCGCCGTACCTACCTTAGGGAAGCTTATCCTGGTTGGAAGCCCGGCGGTCAGGCTCCGCCGCCGAGCGAAAACCACGCCGCGGAATTTACGGGACTGCTCATGAAGCAGATTTGGAAAATCTATGACCGGATCGAGCTTGCGGCGGCGCTGACGGCGCTGGTGGCGACCGTTGCGGCGGTGCTGGTAGCCGCGATCGGTCGTACAGCCGGCGCCCCCGTGACGTCTGCTCCGCAATTTGCGCAGCTGTTCCTGATCTGGACCTGCATGTTCGGCGCAGACCTTACCATGAAGCGGGGCGAGCATATTCGCGTCTCGGCCCTTGCCGACATGTCGCCCGACAACGTCCGCCGTTTGCTCGCGCTGTTCCATGTGGGGCTGATCCTCTCCTTCCTGAGCTTCGTCGCCTGGCTCGGTCTCGACCTCGCCTTGGGCAATTGGGAGCGCGAGCTGGGCGGCTCTGGACTCTCCTATGGCATGGTCACGCTCGCTCTGCCCGTGGGTGCGGTTCTTCTGACGGTATCGCTTCTTCGGCGGCTGGTTCAACAAGGTCTGCTCGCCGCACTCGAGCCGGCGGACCAGAGCACCGAGGATCTCCTTTGATATCGGCGCTGATCCTGTTTGCCGCGCTCGCGCTCATCGCGCTCGGCATGCCCGTCGCCTTTGCGATCGGCATTGTCGGGTCGGCCTATTTTCTGCTGCCGTCGGTGTTCCTGCCGGATTCGACTGCCGTTCAGCGAATAGTGGCGGCAAGCCAGTCGTTTCCGCTCCTCGCGGTCCCGCTCTTTATCCTGCTCGGCAACCTCATGAACAGCGCGGGCATTACGCCGCGCCTCGTTGGCTTGGCTACGACGCTTGCAGGCTGGATGCGCGGGGGTCTTGCGCAATCGACGCTGATCCTCTCGGCGCTGATGGGCGGCGTCTCGGGCTCGGCTGTGGCCGATGCGGCGATGCAGGCGCGCATCCTGGGAGAGCCGATGGTCGAGGAGGGGTATGACCGCGGCTTCACCGCCGCCCTGCTCTCCATCGGTGGCCTCATCACCGCGACCTTGCCCCCGAGCCTTGGGCTCATCCTCTACGGATACCTCGGCGAGGTGTCGATCGGCCGGCTGTTCATCGCCGGGGTCGTGCCGGGGATGCTGCTGATGGTCGGGCTGATGATCGCGACCTGGGGTGTCTCGGTGAAGCGCGGTTACCAGCCGGTGAACGACCGTCTTCCCACTGGCGCCGAAGTCTGGCGCGACTTCAAGAACAGCTTCTGGGCGGTGCTTTTTCCGGTCTGGCTGCTTGTCGGCATTCGCTTTGGCTTCTTTACACCTTCCGAGGCCGGCGCCTTTGCCGTGGCCTACGCGTTAATCGTGGGCTTCGGGATCTATCGCGAACTGACCCTGGCCAAGCTGCTGGATGCGCTTACCGAGAGCGTGCGCGACATCGGAATGATCATGCTCATCATCCTGTTCTCTGGAACCTTCGGCTACGTCATCACCTTCGAGCGTGTGCCCCAGTCGATTGCCGAATTTGCGCTCACGGCGGTGTCAAATCCTACGGTCCTGCTGTTCGTCATCGCTGGCTTTCTGCTGGCGGTGGGAATGCTGATCGAAGCCACCGTCCTCGTCATGCTGTTGACCCCGATCCTCGTTCCCGTGGTCACGGCGGCAGGCGTCGATCCAGTGCACTTCGGTCTCGTAATGATGACTCTCGTCACCTTCGGCGGCATGACGCCACCGGTGGGGGTATCAATGTTCACTGTCTGCGGAATTCTTCGATGCTCCTACAAGGACTATGCGATCCAGATGATCCCGTTTGCTGCGGCGGTCCTGGCGCTCGTGGTGCTCATGATCCTGTTCCCCCAGATCGTCCTCTTCCTGCCAGCACTGATCATGTAATGCCGCTGCACCCCGACCGCCTGTTTCCTTCGGAGCCCGCCACCCGGCGGATCGCCCGTGCGCTGTACGAAACGGTGGCCGACGCAGCCATCGTTTCGCCCCATGGTCACACCGACCCGCGCTGGTGGGGCGAAGACCCGCCGTTCTCCGACCCCGCCGCTCTGTTCGTGACGCCTGACCACTACGTGACGCGGATGCTGGTGAGCCAAGGCATACCCTTTGAGGCACTGGGCCTTCGGGAAGGGCCGCAGGAGTCGGGGGCAGAGACTGACGGACGGGCGATCTGGCATGTCCTTGCAAGCAATTTCCATCTGTTCCGGGGAACGCCGTCGCGGCTCTGGATCGAGCATGCGCTGGAGCAGGTCTTCGGTGTCACGCAGCGGCTTTCGGAAGCGACCGCGGACGCGACCTACGACGCAGTGGCCGACAAGCTGGCCCGCCCCGCGTTCCGGCCCCGGGCCCTCTACGACCGCTTCGGTATTGAAGTCATAGCAACCACCGATGGTGCTCTCGACGATCTTCGGTTTCATCGCATGGCAGCGGAGTCCGACTGGCCTGGACGGGTGGTTCCGACGTATCGCCCGGACTCGGTCACCGACCCCGCAGCGCCCGATTTCGCGTCCAATCTCGATCGTCTCGCCGAGGCTTCCGGCCAGGATACCGGAACCTGGGAGGGATATCTTGCGGCGCATCGCGCGCGGCGGGCATTCTTTATCTCCATGGGTGCGACGGCCACCGACCACGGGCATCCGAGCCCCGCAACCGCGGACCTGCCGCAGGCCGAGGCGGCCGCGCTCTATGCAAGTGTGCGCACCACGCCAGCGTCGGCGGCAGAAGCGGAGATGTTCCGCGCGCAGATGCTGACCGAGATGGCGCGGATGTCGGCCGAGGACGGGCTGGTCATGCAACTCCATACGGGTTCGGTGCGCAGTCATTCCACCAAGGTGCAGCGGCGCTATGGTTCGGACCGTGGGTTCGACATCCCGAAGCCGGTGAGCTTCACAGAAGCGCTCGGACCGCTCCTGAACGCAGTAGGGTTCGACCCGCGGTTTCGCTTGATCGTCTTCACACTCGACGAAACCACCTATGCGCGCGAGCTTGCACCGCTGGCCGGTGCATGGCCCTGCTTGCGGCTTGGGCCGCCTTGGTGGTTTCACGACAGCTTCGAAGGCATTCGCCGCTACCGCGAGCAGGTGACCGAGACGGCCGGATTTTACAATACCGCCGGCTTCAACGACGATACCCGGGCCCTTTGCTCGATCCCTGCACGTCACGACGTTGCCCGCAGGGTGGACAGCGCCTTTTTGGCCGGGCTCGTGACCACACGGCGGCTTGACGAGGACGAGGCCTTCGAGCTCGCACCCCTGCTGGCCAACGGCCTGGCGCGGACGGCCTACCGGTTGGGGCGCGGTGCGCCTTGAGGGGCGCCGATGCGGCAGCCGCGGCGCATGTCGCAGGCCGCCCGCATTCCCGGATCAGGGAGACTTGAGACTCGTCTCAAGGGGGCTTGGCGCTTAGCCGCGCTCGCGCAGGATGCGGGCCTTCTGGCGGTCCCAGTCGCGCTTCTTCTCGGTGTCGCGCTTATCCACCGTCTTCTTGCCCTTGGCCACGCCGATCAGAAGCTTCGCGCGCCCCCGCTCGTTGAAGTAGAGCTTGAGCGGCACCAGGGTCATCCCCTCGCGCCCGACCCCCTGCCATAGCCTCGCGAGCTCGCGCCGACTGACCAGGAGCTTACGCCGCCGCCGCTCGTCGTGGCCAAAGCTCTTCGCCTGTTCATAGGCCGGGATGTAGCCGTTGATCAGCCAGAGCTCTCCGCCTTCCACGGTGGCGTAGCTTTCCGCGATGTTGGCCTTGCCGGTGCGCAGGCTCTTCACCTCGGAGCCTTCAAGCATCAGCCCGGTCTCGAGATCATCCTCGATAAAATAGTTATGCCGGGCGCGGCGATTCTCTGCGACCACCTTGCCAACGGTACCTTGCTTGCGCGGTGTCATCCGTCAGGCAATCAATCCCGCGTGGCGCAACGCCGCGCGCATCGTCTCGCGGCTGGTCTCCTCGATAGGGACCAGTGGCGAGCGCACCTCCTCCGAGCACTTGCCCATGAGGGACAGCGCGTATTTCGTCGGACACGGATTGGATTCGACAAAGGCGGCGCGGCAGAGCGGCATCAGCTGATCCTGATATTCCAGCGCCCGCGCGAACTGACCGGCGAGCATCGCCTGCTGGAATTCAGCGCAGAGCCGGGGCGCGATGTTGGCGATCACCGAGATGCAGCCCTGCCCGCCATGAGCGTTGAACCCGAGCGCCACGTCGTCGTTGCCGCAGAGCTGGAGGAAATCCGGCCCGCAGGCCAACCGCGTGTCGGAGGCCCGTCCGACGTCGCCAGTGGCGTCCTTCACCCCGATGATCCTTGGCAGTTTCGCCAGCTCGCCCATCGTCGCAGGCGTCATGTCGATCACCGAGCGGCTGGGAATGTTGTAGATGAGAATCGGGAGGTCCACCGCGTCATGCAGTGTCTTGTAATGATGATAGAGACCGTGCTGCGTCGGCTTGTTGTAATAGGGCGTGACCACCAGGGCGGCATCTGCGCCCACCGACTTCGCGAAGCGCATCAGGCGAACCGACTCGTTGGTGTTGTTCGATCCCGCTCCGGCGATCACCGGAATGCGCCGCGCCGCAGTCTCCACGACGAGCGCGATGCAATGCTCGTGCTCCTCGTGGCTGAGCGTCGGACTTTCTGCGGTGGTGCCCACCGCAACGATGCCGTGACTGCCCTCCCCGATATGCCAGTTGACGAGGTCGACCAGGGCAGCGTCGTCCACGGCCCCGTTCCGGAAGGGCGTGATCAACGCGGGAATGGAGCCTTGAAACATCGCAACCGCGCCTTTGACGTTGGTACCGTGGATGCAGCCGCGCCGGTGGCC
>JBBSMH010000172.1:0-4930 GCA_038233275.1 Sphingomonadales bacterium
CCTCGACCGGCAATTTTTTCAGGATCGCCAGCACAAAGCCCGCAGCGGTGCCGAATTCGCGATCCTCGCCATAGGTAAGATCGAGCCGGTCGGCGAGCGCATCGGCGGATAGCGAGCCCGACACCAGCAGCGAGCCGTCTTCACGCTCGACCAGCCCGGGCGCCTCGCCATGGTCCGAATCGCTGGCGAAAACGCCCACTAGCGCAGTGAGCAGGTCGACCGGGGTGACGATCCCGTCGAGATGACCATATTCGTCGTGCACCATCGCCATGGGAAGCTCGCCCTGCTGGAGCACACGCAGCGCATCGACGGCATCGAGCTGGTCGGGCACCACTTCGGCACGCTTCATCAGCGACCCCAGATCGACCGGTTCGCCAGCGACCATCCGGGCGAGGATCTCTCGCACCTTGACCACGCCAACGATCCTGTCGGGCGATCCGTCGGCCACCGGAAGCAACGAGTGCGCGCTGGCCTCGATCGCCTCGCGCATCGTTGTCTCGTTGGCGTCGAGAGCGATCCAGTCGATCTGGTTGCGCGGCGTCATCATCTCGCGCACCGGACGCTCGGCCAGACGGACCACGCCCTGCAGCATCTGGTGCTGCTCGTGCTCGATCACGCCCGAACGGGTCGCCTCGGCGAACAGCATGTGCAGTTCTTCCGCGGTCACCGATCCCTGGCCGCCGGGCCTGACCCCCAGCATGCGGATTAGCAGGGCCGAAGAGGCATCCAGAATCCACACAATCGGTGCGGCGACGCGCGCCAATAGCGCCATGGGCCGCGCCATCGCGATGGCAATGGGCACAGCAAGGCGGAGCGCCACCTGCTTGGGCACCAGTTCGCCGACCACGAGGCTGAAATAGGTGGTCAGCGCGATGACCAGCGCGAACCCAGCCTGGTCGGCATATTCGGCCGGCACGCCCAGTAGCGCGAGCCGCTCTCCCACCGGAACTCCCAGGCTGGCGCCCGAATAGGCCCCGGCGACGATCCCGATGAGGGTGATGCCGATCTGCACCGTCGAGAGAAACTTGCCCGGGTCCGAGGCGAGACTCAGGGCGACCCTGGCCCCTGCGCTACCCCTGTGCGCCGCTCCGCGCAGCCGCGCGGTTCGCGCCGAGACGATCGCCAGTTCCGACATGGCGAAAACGCCGTTGATGACAATCAATCCGGCGATGATGAGCAGGTCTGGCCAAGGGAAGGGTGTCACGCGCCTCCGCTAGCACAATTGCGCCCCGACGCCAGCCTTGCGCTCGCGGGTTCGGAACAGGGCGCGCTTCTGCGTGTTTAAGACTGCGAGACGCGGGTGGACGCGTTGCCACACCCATGGGCCGGTGGAAAGCCGCACGCCCGCAATTGGAGGACTGAAAGTCATGAAAACTCCCAGGATAATCGTCGCCGCTCTGGCGTCCGTTTCGCTGATCGGCCTGTCGGGCTGCGTCACCGATCCCAATACCGGCGAACAGAAGGTCTCGCGCACCGTGCTCGGCACGGCCGGCGGCGCCGTCGTCGGCGGATTGCTCGGCGGCGTGATCGGCGGCAAGACCGGTCGCATCATCGGCGCCGTGGGCGGCGCGGCCGCAGGCGGATATGTCGGCTACCGGATGGACCAGCAGATCAAGGAACTCGAGGAAGCCACCGCAGGCACCGGCGTCGATGTGACTCAGGTCGACGGGGGCAACGCCATTTTGGTCAATCTGCCCGACGGTGTAACCTTCGCCAGCGGTAGCGCGACGATCAATTCCACCTTCCGAGCCACGCTGGACAATGTCGCGGCGAGCCTGGTGCAATATCCCAACAGCCTGGTCGACGTGTATGGCTATACCGACACCACCGGATCGACCGGTTTGAACCAGCGCCTGTCCGAAAAGCGCGCGCAGGCGGTGGCGAACTATCTGATCAGCCGCGGGGTGAATTCCTCGCGCATTCGCTGGCAGGGCTATGGCGAGCAGTACGAACATCTGCGCGTCAAGACCGGCGACGGGGTCAACGAACCGCTCAATCGCCGCGTCGAGATCAAGATCATCCCGTTCGACCAGGATGACGTCAACGCCGCGAGGTCGCAGACCAACTAAGCGCCGGTACTTCGGATCGCAAAGGGAGGCCGGGCTAATCGTCCGGCCTCCATCCTTTTCCCGCTACACCAGCTTTTTCGCCCGCTCGGCGAGCCGCTCCACCGCCGCCGCGTGAATTCCCGGCGCGCAGGCGATGATGCCGAAAGCGCGCGGGTCGCGCTTGTTGTAATCGAGCTTGCGCCCAAAAGCATCGCTGACTGCCGCCCCCGCCTCGCGCGCAATGAGCCCGGCGGCCGCCACATCCCACTCATAGCCCCAGCGCAGCGTGGCGACGAGATCGGCCTCGTCCGCCGCGACCATGGCGATCCTCAGCGCGATCGAATTGGGCTTCTCGACCATCACCAGGTCCCGGTCCACTTTGGGAAGCGAATCGGCCGGCACTCGTGCGCCCGAGAACTGCGCGCGCGAAGAGGTCTTGAGCCGGTGGCCGTTTCGCCAGGCGCCCTGTCCGGCCACCGCGGTCCAGCTTTCATCGCGCGCGGGCGCGCACAGGGACCCGATCAGCGGCCTGCCGTTGCTGATCAGCGCGACCGATACCGCCCAGCCCTTGCGCCCGCGAATGAAGTCGCGCGTGCCGTCGATCGGGTCGACCAGCCAGATCAGGTCCCTACCGATGCGCGTCGAATCGTCTGCGGTTTCCTCCGACAGCCAGCCCGCCGCGGGCAATAGCGCCCCCAATTCGCGTTTGAGGAAGGCGTCCACCGCCAGGTCGGCGTCGCACACAGGGCTGCCGGGGCTCTTCTCCCAGTTCGCGACCGCGTTGCCCGCGCCGGGCCACAGGTCACAGGCGATCCGTCCCGCTTCGGAGACGATCGATTCGAGGCGCTGGCTGTCGATCATTCGGGCTGGCGCGCCACCTGCACCCGAAAGGAGCACTTTTCAAGCGGGCCCATCCATGCTTATGCCGCGCGCGAATCCCATTCACCGCTGACCCGCGCCAAGGACCGATCCCCTCATGAATATCCACGAATACCAGGCCAAGGAACTGCTCGCTAAACACGATATCGCGGTCCCTGCGGGTCACGCCGCGCTGAGCGTGGAAGAGGCGGTCGAGGCAGCGAAAAGCCTTCCTGGCCCGCTTTACGTGGTGAAGGCGCAGATCCACGCCGGCGGACGAGGCAAGGGCAAGTTCCGCGAACTGGGCCCTAATGCCAAGGGCGGCGTGCGGTTGGCGCATTCGGTCGAAGATGTCGAGACGAGCGCGAAGGAGATGCTCGGCAACACTCTGGTCACGGCGCAGACGGGGGAAGACGGCAAGCAGGTCAACCGCATCTATGTTACCGACGGGGTGGATATCGCGAGGGAATTCTACCTCGCGCTGCTGGTCGATCGCGTCAGCGGACAAATAGCCATGGTCGCCAGCACCGAGGGCGGGATGGATATCGAGACGGTGGCGCACGAAACGCCCGAGAAAATCGTTACGATCACCATCGACCCGGTTCAGGGCTTCATGCCGCATCATGGCCGCGCGGTCGCTTTCGCGCTCAAGCTGACCGGCGAGACCAACAAGCACGCGCAAAAGCTCGCGAAGAAGCTGTACCAGGCGTTTGTGACGCTCGACTGCTCGATGCTCGAGATCAATCCGCTGGTCGAAACCAAGGACGGCGGCCTGCTGGTGCTGGACACCAAGATGAGCTTCGATTCGAACGCGCTTTATCGCCATCCCGAGATCGAAGACATGCGCGACGAGACCGAGGAGGACCCGGCCGAAGTCGAGGCGAGCGAATACGACCTCGCCTACATCAAGCTCGACGGCAACATCGGCTGCATGGTCAATGGCGCGGGCCTGGCGATGGCAACGATGGACATCATCAAGTTGAACGGCGCCTTCCCGGCCAATTTTCTCGACGTCGGCGGTGGCGCCGATCGCGAAAAGGTGACCGCGGCGTTCAAGATCATCCTCAAGGACCCGGCGGTCGAGGGCATCCTCGTCAATATCTTCGGCGGGATCATGAAATGCGACGTCATCGCCGACGGCATTGTCAGCGCGGCCAAGGAAGTGAACCTGTCGGTCCCGCTGGTGGTCCGGCTGGAGGGCACCAATGTCGAAAAGGGCAAGCAAATCCTGAACAATTCGGGCCTGCCGATCGTCAGCGCGGACGATCTCGGCGATGCGGCGCGAAAGATCGTCGCGGAAGTGAAGCAGGCGGCGTAAGCCTTTCCTGCGCGAGTTGACGCTTACGTAAAGCGTATCTAGGGCATCGCGGACACGAAGGAGCAGGTCCCCATGAAAATCCTCGTCCCGGTAAAGCGGGTGATCGACTATAACGTCAAGCCGCGGGTGAAGCCCGACGGTTCCGGCGTCGATCTCGCCAACGTCAAGATGAGCATGAACCCGTTCGACGAGATCGCAGTCGAGGAAGCAATCCGGATCAAGGAAGCGGGCAAGGCGGAAGAGATCGTCGCGGTCAGCATCGGCCCCGCCAAGGCGACAGAAACGCTACGCACCGCGCTTGCCATGGGCGCCGATCGCGCGATCCTGGTTCAGACGGAAGACGACGCCGAGGTCGAGCCGCTGGCGGTGGCGAAGATCCTCAAGGCGATCGCCGAAGAAGAGCAGCCGGGTCTCATCATGCTCGGCAAGCAATCGATTTCCGACGACAGCAACCAGACCGGGCAGATGCTGGCCGCGCTGATGGGGCGTCCGCAGGGCACCTTCGCCAACACCGTCGTGGTCGAGGGCGACAGCGTGACGGTGAAGCGCGAGGTCGATGGCGGGCTCGAAACCGTCAAGCTGGCGCTGCCCGCGATCGTCACCACCGATTTGCGCCTAAACGAGCCGCGTTACGCCTCGCTGCCCAACATCATGACGGCCAAGTCCAAGCCACTCGACACCAAATCGCCGGGCGATTTCGGGGTCG
>JBBSMH010000173.1:0-4897 GCA_038233275.1 Sphingomonadales bacterium
CCGCCGGTGGGTGACGCCGCCGCGCGGGCTGCGGACCCAGCTCGATCGGTTGGCGCGTGCGGGAATGC
Organism: Sphingomonadales bacterium; assembly: GCA_038233275.1. GTDB lineage: Bacteria > Pseudomonadota > Alphaproteobacteria > Sphingomonadales > Sphingomonadaceae > Qipengyuania. Next base: position 69 of record JBBSMH010000173.1, read on the forward strand.
CCACTACGGTCAGCCCGTCGTCGGCCTGGATCATCCCGATATGGGCCAGGACGCGAAGGATGCCACTTGTGCCGATATCGATCGACAGCCGATCGAAGCGCAATGCCTCGCCCGCCTCCAGCAGGAGCATCGGCGTCTCGCGCTCGGCCGCCAGCGCGCGCATCGATCCGGGGCGCAAAGGGCTCTCGATAATAACCGGCGCTCCGAAGGCCATCGCCAGCTCGACCAGATAGGGGCTGCCCGAAGCGATGCGAATTTGCGGCAGATTGTATCGATGAACGGCCGCCGTGTGCAGATCGATGCCCAGCGCGCAGGGAGTGATGACGTGCTCGAGGAAACAATGCGCCAGCTGTGCCGCGAGCGAGCCACGCGCGCTGCCGGGAAAGCTGCGATTGAGATCGCGCCGGTCGGGCAGATAGCGGCTATGCTGCATGAAGCCGAAAATGTTGACTGCCGGCGCCAGGATCAGCGTGCCGGAAAGAGTTGCGGGGTCGATCCGCGCGATCAGCCGCTGGATGATCGCGGTACCAATTATCTCGTCGCCGTGGATCGCCGCGCTGACAAACACCGCAGCGCCCGGTTCGGCTCCGTGGACAACCTGGAGCGCGAGGTTGGCGGAATACCCCGTGACCTGGTGGCTCACCGGAATGGCCAGATTACGCCGCTCGCCGGGAGCAATGCTCTCGCCCGCAATTTCGAAGGACGGTGCGCCTCCCGCTGTCACCCCGCCAGCTCTCGCAGAATGCGCTCCCAGTGATCGACATCGTCGTGGAAAGCCTCTGCGCGGATGCGCTCGTCGAGGCCATGCACGCCGAGCGGTTCGTTGACATAGCCCCACAGGCCCGAAACGCCGTAGGTCGGGATGCCCGCCGCGCGCATGTAGAGGCCGTCGGTCGCCCCGGCGGACATGTCAGGGACTACCTTGGCTCTGGGCCATCGCTGCTGGATCGAGCGCGTCTGGGCGCCGAACACATCTTCTCGCAAGGGACTCGGCGGCGAGGGTATTCCCCCGTCGATGAGGCTGACGCTTACCTCGGGGCCGGCGATACGTTCGAGCAGCGTTTTGATCTCCTCGGGCGTCTCGGTCGGGAAAATGCGGCAGTTGACGTTCGCGTTGGCCTTTTGCGGCAGGGCATTGGGAGCATGGCCTCCCGAAATCGTCGTGGCAATGCAGCGGGTGCGGGTATGGCCCGGCGTCACGCTCTCCACTGCGTCGGCAAATTCCATATTGCCGGGTTCGTCGAGCCATGCCTTAACCATCGCACCGAAGATGCCGCCGTCGTTTTCGGCGGTGTGCGCCCAGATCGGCCGGTTGATTTCGGTCAGGCGCGGGGGAAAGCGGTATTCCTCGAGATTCTTGAGCGCCTGCGCCAGCTGGTAGATGGCATTGTCGTCACGCGGCCCTGAACTGTGCCCGCCGCGGTTGACGGTGGTGAATGTATAGTCGGCATAGATTTTCTCGGCGACCTGGATGCCGAAATAGTCGACCTTGCCGCTTGGCAGGATGCCGCCCCCGCCGCCGTCGGAGTTGAGCGCGAATTCGGCATCGATCAACTCCTTCCACTCGGTCGAGGCGAGCAGCGCGCCGTTCTGCGCGGTCTCCTCGTCACCGGTCAGCAGGACAACGATATCGCGATCCGGTTCGAAACCCGCGGCGTGCAGGCGCTGGAGCGCCGCGATCATTGCCACCATGCTCGCCTTGTTGTCGGCCACCCCGCGGCCCATGTAAAACTCGCCCTCATGGCGGAAGAGGAAGGGATCGTGCTTCCAGTCCTCCCGCTTCGCCTCGACCACATCCATATGCGCCATCAGCAGGATCGGCTTCTTGGTCGGACTGCCGGGCGCCTCGAGCCGGGCGATCAGCGTTTCGGTTTCGTCGTGCTGCTTGATGTCGATCCGGCCGAAGCCCGCCTTGCGCAGCTCGGCCGAAAGGAGGCTGGTCATTTGCGGCATGGTGCCACGGCCCTTCACCGTGGGAATTTCGACCGCCTGCTTGAGCAAGTCGCGCTCGGCGGCGTCTCCTGGCCCATCCTGAGCCTGTGCCGCGCCCGCAGTCAGCATCAGCGCGCCAGCGATCCAAACACTTCTGTGTATGATTCCCTCCCCCCGAAAGACCCTTGGGAGCACGGCTGGACCGGAAATCCTCCCAAGACAAGGGCTTTCCCTTCATTGCCGCCGCTCCTAAAGGCTGACGCCCTATGGCTCGTCCCAAACCCGCCGCATTCGACAAGCAGAAAACCGTCGCGGACAATCGCCGCGTGCGCTTCGATTACCATGTGGAGGACACTTTCGAAGCCGGGCTTGCGCTGCAGGGCACCGAGGTGAAATCCCTGCGCGCGGGCGAGGCCAGCATCAAGGAAAGCTATGCCGAGGTCCGCGATGGGCAGGCATGGTTGATCAACGCCAACATCCCGGAATACAGTCATGGTAATCGCGAGAACCACGAGCCGCGTCGCCCGCGCAAGCTGCTGCTCCATGCGCGCGAGATCGAGCGGTTGTTGGGCGCGGTCGAGCGCAAGGGCATGACGCTGGTGCCGCTGTCGGTGTATTTCAATTCGACCGGGCGCGCGAAGGTCGAACTGGCGCTGGCCAAGGGCAAGCAGGCGCACGACAAGCGCCAGACGATCAAGGATCGTGACTGGAAGCGCGACAAGGCGCGGCTGATGCGCGACAAAGGCTGACCGTGGGAATTCATTGTCCGGTCACTCAGGTCGTATAATTCTGTGCCGCTCATGCGCTTCCCCAGGCCTTTCACCGACTGCCCCTTGCGCTGCTTGACGCCGAGTCCCATTGCAGGCCGGTGGCGATGAGCAAGCAACATTCGAAGACGGCGGCGGCGGACTGGTTCCGGCGTAAGATGCCCACGCGCGAGGAAATGGCGCGCAGCAAATATCTCGCTCCTATCGCACATCGCTTTCTCTCCCCCGAACTGTGGCGGTTTACCCGCCGCTCGGTGCCCCGCGGCGTTGCCCTCGGTATTTTCGCCGGGTTCATCATTCCCCTGGGACAGATTTTCCTCGCGGCCTTCATGGCGCTGCCGGCTCGGGCCAATGTCCCGCTTTCGGCGCTGGTGACATTCATCACCAACCCCTTCACCTTCCCCTTCTGGGCATGGGTCGCCAACCGGCTGGGCGCGTTCATTCTCAAGGTGGACATGGCCACCACCGGGGGCGCGGCACAGAGCGAGATAGCCAGCGGACGTTGGGCGTGGTTCGTCGAATTGTTCGAGGGTGCAGGCGTCACAGTGATGGTGACGATTTTCGGCTTCATCGTCCTGGCCATCGTCGGCGCGGCGATCGGATATCTGCTCTCCAGTCTGGTATGGCGCTTGGTCGTAGCGCGTCGCCGGGCACGCCGTCTGTACGAAATGCGACAGAGGCGCGGCCGGAACCGCGAGACGGCAGAGCAGTGAGCGAGCAGGCGGAATTCGGGCTGCGACTTTCCACGGTACCGCTCGCAGCCGGGTTGATTGTCGCGGCGGGTCTTTCCGTGGGCCTGGTCTGGGTTTTAGGAGACGGGGTCATCGCGGCCGCCTACGGAGGTGGGCTGATTGCCCTGATCTTCTTCGCACTGCTGGCGACCCGACTCCGCGCCCCCGCTCCGGCTGAGGGATATGCGCCGCCCGACTGGGCCGTCACGGTATCCGCGATCGAGAATGGGCGGCGCGCGATTGCCATCACCGACCGCGCGAATCGCCTGACCTGTGCCAACCAGGCTTACGACAGCTGGTTCGCGACCCTCGGCCCGCCGATCGAGCTGCCTTTCGACGAACCGTCGCGCGAGCGGCTGACGGCAGCGGTGAGGGAAGCATGGCGCGAAGGCGAGGCGCAGGTGGAGCAGCTGCACCTTGCCGAGGAGACCAAGCGGTTCCGCCTTCACATCACGCGGAGCGGCCGCAGCGAGGACTACCTCGTCTGGCGCTTTGCCGAGATTATCGAGCAGCGCAGCTTCGATGGGCTTTCCGATCGCATTTCGGGCCCCTTCGGCGCGCTGATGTCGCGCGCAGGGGTCGAAATGGCGCTGGTAGATCCGGTCGGCGTGATCATGGCGCACACGCCCGGCCTGGCTGAGCGTTCGACCGGCCAATTGGACGCCGATCTTGTGGGCAACGACTTCGTCCAGCTGCTTCGCTCGGACGATCGTGACCGGATTTTCTTTGCTCGCGAAGGGCAGCAGGGCACACCGCAGACGCTGGTTCAGATTCCCATGGACGACAGCGCGGTCAAGTTACCGGGGGATCCTGGCCGCGCGCCATCTCTGATGCTTTTGATAGACAGCGGCGTGGGCATCGGGGGTGACTGGGAAGGTACCGGGAGCGCTGCCGTTCCGCAGCTCGAAGCGCTGCTTTCCGCCTTGCCGCTGGGGCTTGCGCTGACCGATCGCGACGGGCGGTTCCTGTTTGCCAACAAGGCGTTCCTGCGCGCGGTCGAGCGCGAAGACACCGGCCTACCGCAATTCCCTTCGGACCTCGTGGTGCGCGAAGACAAAGCGGCGATGGTCGATACCGTGCGACGCTTCGCCAAGGGGCGTGCTTCCAGCGGTGACATGGCGGTGCGGCTGGCCAATGACAAGGAAGAACCCATCAGTCTCGGGCTGGCTGGCGTGCGCGGGCTCGGCAGTGCCGCTGTGTTGCTCTCCCTGTCCGATTCCACCGAAGAAAAGCGGTTACGCAGACAGGTCGCCCAGGCCACCAAGATGCAGGCCGTGGGCCAGCTTGCCGGCGGTGTGGCGCATGATTTTAACAATGTCCTCACCGCGATCATCGGATATTGCGACCTGATGCTCTTGCGTCATACGCCGGGCGACAGCGATTATGACGATATCCAGCA
>JBBSMH010000174.1:0-4886 GCA_038233275.1 Sphingomonadales bacterium
GACGCGCTGCGCAATGCCTTGCCGAAAGATACGCCCCGGCTGATGCCCGTCGGTCGGCTCGACTTCACCACTGAGGGGCTGCTTCTGCTGACCAACGATGGCGAGCTCAAGCGCGCCATGGAATTGCCCAGCAGCGCCGTCCCGCGCACTTATCGCGCCCGTGCTTTCGGCGACGTCACCCAGGCGCAGCTCGACGAACTGATCGAAGGCATAACCATCGATGGGGTGCACTACGGTAAGATCGAAGCGGACCTCGAGCGCGGATCGGGCAAGAACCGCTGGATCCAATTGACCCTAACCGAAGGCAAGAACCGCGAGGTGCGGCGCGTCCTCGAACACCTCGGCCTCGAGGTCAATCGGCTGATCCGCATTGCTTACGGGCCCTTCGGGCTCGACGACCTTGCGAGAGGGCAGGCAGCGATCGTGGGCAAGGCCGAACTGGAACGGTTCCGGCGAACATTGCCCGGCAAGAAATCAGCAAATACTTGAGGATCATCGCGGGCGAATGGCGCGGGCGCAAATTGGTCGCGCCGCGGGGTAAGGCGACTCGCCCCACCGCCGACCGGACCCGCGAAACCCTGTTCAACATGCTTTCCAGCCGACTGGGCTCGTTCGAAAACTTGTCGGTGTTGGATCTGTTTGCAGGTTCGGGAGCGCTGGGCCTGGAGGCGCTGTCGCGCGGGGCGGCGCATTGCCTATTCGTCGAGCACGACAAATCCGCGCGGGATGCAATCCGGGCCAATATCGCTGCGCTACACGCCGGCACGCGAACGACGGTTCACGCCGGGTCGGTCATGCAGCTCGCGCCGGCCAAGACCGAGCATGATCTCATTCTGCTCGACCCGCCGTATGGCACCGGCGCGGGCCAGGTCGCGCTCCATCGCCTGCTGCGACTGGGCTGGATTGCCAAGGGGAGTTGGATAGCGCTGGAAACCGCTGCAGATGAAGCGGTGAGCGTCAAATTGCTCGCGGTCGAGAGCGAACGCCGCGTCGGCAAGGCCAAGATCACCCTTCTGCGGCTGGCGAACTGAACAGCACACAAAAAGGGGGGCCGGTCCACACCAAGGCAGACCCGCCCCCCTAACCTCACGCCCCGCCTTCGAAAGGGCGGCGCGATCCGGAGAATTTGCGGGTTATTCGCTCGCGGGCTTCCCAGGCCAGTACGTCAGCGGTCGCGTCACACCCGGTCCGCGCTTGCCGGCCTCCCAGGCGTTGATGCAATTGTCCTGCTCATTGGGCGAGCAAATGGGGACCTCGCCACTCGGCGGACCCTGATCGCCCGGGGTGCTCTGAACAACCTCCGAGCGGCGGAACTGTATATTTCCGCTCGTTCCGGCGGCCGTCCGGGCCTGCGCTGTGGTCGACTGGCTCGAGCCGGCATTCATCTGGGCCGCGATCTGCTGCCAGGCAGCAGTGCGCTGCTGCGGGGTCATTTCATAGATCCGCACGCGCTGTGGATCGGTGAGCACCCACCAGGCCTCGACTTCCATGGGGGCCAGCGTCCAGTAATATTGCTGAACTTCCGCAGGCCAACGCTGATAGGCTATCCGTTGCTCGTCGTCCCAGCCCATGTACATCTGCTGCTGGGCCTGGTTCATGTCATGAGCACCATGGTCCATATCCTGGGCTAGGGCGGGGGCGGCGGTAAGGGCCAGCGCGGCGGCGCCGGCGAGAATCAGATTTCGCATGGGATTACTCTCTTTCATTTGCTGTCATAGTGTCACTACGCAATGAAAGGGGTCTCGGTTCCGAGATGGTCTTGCGCTCCATCCTCGCGTTCCCTACCTGTTCGCCCCTGTCATGACCCCGCCCGACACTCTCCCGGACATCGCGCAACGCGACGCGGTTCCGCCCTATGCGAAGCAGCTTAACCCGCCGCAGCGCGACGCGGTACAAACGACCGAAGGCCCGGTGTTGATGCTGGCGGGGGCCGGCACCGGCAAGACAGCGGCGCTAACCGCAAGACTCGCACATCTCATCGCGACGCGGCGCGCCTGGCCGAGCGAGATCCTCTGCGTAACCTTCACCAACAGGGCCGCCCGGGAAATGCGGCACCGCGTCGGCGGGCACATCGGCGAGGCCGTGGAAGGGATGCCGTGGCTGGGCACCTTCCATTCGATCGGCGCCAAGATGCTGCGCCGCCATGCGGAGCTTGTCGGTCTCAAGTCGAATTACACCATTATCGACACCGACGATCAGCTGCGGCTGCTCAAGCAGCTCATCCGCGAAAATGACCTGGACGATAAACGCTGGCCGGCGCGCCAGCTCGCCGCGTTGATCGACCGCTGGAAGAATCGCGGGCTCAATCCGGGGGATCTGGATGCCGTCGAGAACGAGGCTTTTGCCAATGGGCGAGGCGCGCAATTCTATGGCCTGTACCAGGACCGCCTGAAAGCGCTCAACGCCTGCGATTTCGGCGACCTGCTGCTGCACATACTCAACATCTTCCGTACGCAGCGCGATGTGCTCGACCAATATCAGCAGCGCTTCAAATACATCCTCGTCGACGAATATCAGGACACCAACCAGGTCCAGTATCTCTGGCTTCGCCTGCTGGCGCAGGAGCGCAAGAACATCTGCGTGGTGGGTGACGACGACCAGTCGATCTATTCCTGGCGCGGGGCCGAAGTCGCCAATATTCTCAGATTCGAGAAGGATTTTCCCGGGGCCAGGGTGATCAAGCTGGAGCAGAACTATCGCTCCACCCCGCAAATTCTCGCCGCTGCCTCGGGCCTCATCAATGCCAATAGCCAGCGGCTCGGCAAGACCTTGTGGACCGAACTTCCCAATGGTGAGAAGCTGCGCGTCATCGGCGTGTGGGACGGTCCCGAGGAAGCACGCCGGGTGGGCGAGGAGATCGAGCGGCTCGAAGCAGAAGGCGCCCCGCTCGACCAGGTTGCCATTCTGGTTCGAGCACAATATCAGACGCGCGAGTTCGAGGATCGCTTCATTCAGATCGGCCTCAACTACCGTATCGTGGGCGGCTTCCGCTTTTACGAGCGGGCGGAAATTCGTGATGCGCTCGCCTATCTTCGCATGATAGCCCAGCCGGCGGACGATCTCGCCTTCGAACGCATCTATAACCAGCCCAAGCGCGGGCTCGGGGCGAAGACGCTGGAGAACATGCAACGGCACGCGCGGCGCCTTCAGGCTCCTCTCGCCGCTGCCAGCCTCGACCTCATCGACAGCGACGAACTGCCCGCACGCGCGCGCAACACACTCGCGGGCCTGCTGCGCCAGTTCGTCGTCTGGCGAGAGGCGGAAGAGCGCGAAACGCCCGCCAATCTGCTGCGCCAGGTCCTGGTGGAAAGCGGCTACGAGGAGATGCTGCATAAGGAACGCAGCGCCGAAAGCGCGGGCCGCCTCGAAAACCTCTCCGAACTCGCCCGCGCGATGGAGGAATACGATACGCTGGGCGATTTCCTGGAACACGTCAGCCTGGTGATGGACAATGACGCTCGCGATGATGGCGAGAAGCTTACCATCATGACCATGCACGCCGCCAAGGGCCTGGAATTCGACCATGTCTTCCTGCCCGGCTGGGAGGAAGGCGTTTTCCCCAGCCAGCGCGCGCTCGACGAGGGCGGGCTCGCCAGCCTCGAGGAGGAGCGCCGCCTGGCCTATGTCGCGATCACGCGCGCGCGGCGGCGCTGCACTATCCTCCATGCCGCTAATCGGCGCATCTACGGCCAATGGACCAGCTCGATCCCCAGCCGTTTCGTCGAGGAATTACCGGAGGAGCACGTCAAAACCGAGACGACGCTGAGCGGCGGCGCCTCGCTATGGCGTGCCAATTGGAGCGAGACCGAGGATCCCTTCGCTCATGTGAGCGAGACCCGGCCAGAGCGCTCGGGTGCGCGGGGACCCGGCTGGCACCGCGCGCTCGCCACAGGATACGAAACCCGCCCCGCACGCGTGCCCGAAAACAAGCGGAGCGCCGCCAGCTTTGCCGCCAAGCCACGCAACGATATCGCCATCGGGCAGCGCGTGTTTCACGACAAGTTCGGCTACGGCATCGTTACGGGCCAGGAAGGCAACAAGCTGGAGATCGAATTCGAAAAGGCAGGGACCAAGCGCGTGATCGACAGTTTCGTGACGCTCGCCTGAAAACAATCGCGGAAACCTCGTTCGCCCCAACCGTTCATCCCGCAAAGGAGAGAACTATGTCCAGCGAGACCGGCAATGCCCAGGCCCGAAAAGAAAACCGCGGCTCGAGCAATCCCAACATCAGGCTTCAGAAGCAGGAATCGCGCGACCCCAACCACAGCGACGCGCGGGACAAGACCGGCCGCAAGGGCGGCGACAACGCCGAAGACCTCTAGCTAGGGGCCGGGACCGAAGGTCAGACCGGTGCTGCAGCTTCTCGACCGTTCTTCCGCCTGCGATAGACCGGCTCCCATGGACGCTTGAGTTCACCCCAGAAGCCTCGGCTTCCTTCGGCGATGCCGGTCTCGCAGCCGAGGTAAGGCGCGGGATCGGTCCAGGTGCCGAACAGCCTGTCCCACACGGTCACGGTATTGCCGTAGTTCGCCCCCATCAATCGCTCGTCGCGAATATGATGGAGCCGGTGGGCGGCCGGAGAGATCATAGCCAGGCCTAGGGGCCCGAGCGTCCAGGGTACGTCCGCGTGGATGAAATGCCCCCACCAGCCGCGTGCGATATTTGCAACCACGATGGCTTCGACCGGCAGGCCCGCAAGCAAGGCCAGGATATTGTCGAGCAGCATCGATAGCAGCCGGCTGAGCGGATGCTTGCGATTGACCGAGAACCAGGTCATCGCCTCGTCTGCGTGATGTGTCGCGTGAATTCGCCACAGCGCTGGATCGTGCTCGAGCCGATGCCGCCAATAAGCGGAGAAATCGATCAGAAGGATCGCCACCAGGATC
>JBBSMH010000175.1:0-4885 GCA_038233275.1 Sphingomonadales bacterium
CCATGTCGAAGGCGTCGCCGACGCGCCGGTTCGGGATGCCCTTGGCGCTTTCTTCGGCCATGTCGCGCGCGACCTTGTTCATGTCCGAGGGGAAGGCGCCCGGCGCGATCGCGGTCATGTAAATGTGCTCCGTCACCAGCCGCGCGGCCATGCGGCGGGTAAGCTGGATCAGCGCCGCCTTGCTCGCCTGATAGGAATAGGTCTCCCACGGGTTGATGCGCAGGCCATCCACGCTGGCGATGTTGATCACCTTGGCGGGGCGTTCCTGGCTGGCCGCGGCGGTAAGCAGGCCGTGCATCTTCTGGGTGAGGAAGAACACCGTTTTGACGTTCAGATCCATCACCTTGTCCCAGCCCTTTTCGGGAAAGTCGAGAAAGTCCGCACCCCAAGCCGCGCCCGCGTTGTTGACGAGGATGTCGAGCTTGCTTTCGCGGCCCGAGATCTCCGCGACGAGTTCCTCGATCCCTTCCATCGTCGAGATATCGCCCTGGATCGGCACGACCTTGTCGCCCAATTCCTCGGCGGTCTTGTGCAGCTCGCCGCCCTTGCGCGCGGTGATATAGACGCGCTCGATCCCGGCAGCGAGAAAGCCTTCTACGATCATCCGCCCGATCCCGCGGCTCCCGCCGGTGACGAGGGCGGTGCGGCCCTTGAGGCTGAAAAGGTCTTCGAGGGTCATGTGTCTCTCCGCATCAATATCCGCTCAGTTCCGCCACGCGGTTGGCGTGATAGTACTGGTCGCCGAGGAACTCCTGCAGCGCGCGGTCGCGTTTCATGTATAGGCCGATGTCGTATTCGTCGGACATGCCGATACCGCCGTGCATCTGTACGCCCTCGCGCACTGCAAGGCCCGCGGCCATGGCCACCTTGGCCTTGGCGACCGAGGCCATCAGAGCAGCTTTTTCGCTGCCGGCATCGAGCAATTGCGCGGCCTTGATGGTCGCGGCCCGAGCGATCTCGACTTCGGAGTAAAGGTGCGCGGCGCGGTGCTGGAGCGCCTGGAATTCGCCGATGAGCTTGCCGAACTGCTTGCGCTGCTTGAGGTAGTCGATGGTCATGTCCATCGCCCCGCGGGCTACGCCCACGCCTTCTGCCGCCGCGCCGACACGGCCCGCCAGCAGCACCTTGTTCAGGATCTCGCGCCCCCCATCGACTTCCCCGATCACCGCGCCGCCATCGAGTTCGACACCATCGAACTTCGTATGCGTTGCCATGGAGGAATCGACCAGCCGCACCGCATCATGGCGCATGCCCGCCGTATCCTTTGGCACCGCGAACAGCGTGATCCCTTCGGCATCGTCGTCGCTCCCCGCAGTGCGCGCCGCGACCACGATCATGTCCGCGCTCGCACCGTGCAGCACGAAGTCCTTCTGGCCCGAAAGACGAAAGCCGTTGCCCGATTTTTCCGCTTTCATTCGGATGGTCTCCGGCCGGTGCTTGGCCCCCTCGTCGATGGCGACAGCATAGACATGTTCGCCCGACACCAGACCCGGCAGCCACCGGCTGCGCAGATCCTCGCTTCCATGCTTGAGAGCCGTCGCTGCGAGGACCGAGCTCGTCAGGAAAGGCGAAGGCGTGAGGTTGCGCCCGATTTCCTCGAGCACGATTCCCGCCTCGACGTGGCCCATGCCCAGGCCGCCGTCGTCTTCGTCCAGCAGCATGCCGGTGAAGCCCATCTCGCCGAACTGCTTCCACAGCGCGTGGCCGAAACCGTCATTGCAATCCTTGTCACGCCAGTGGCGCAGCTGCTTCGCGATCGCACCTTCCTCGCGCATGAACTGGCTGGCGGTCTCCGCCAGCATCGCCTGGTCGTCATCGTGATAGAGTGGCATCGATCAAGCTCCCGGCAATTCGAGGATGCGTTTGGAAATGACGTTAAGCATCACCTCGCTGGTGCCACCCTCGATCGAATTGGCCTTGGTCCGCAGCCAGCCTCGGGCGGGCTTGCCGCCGGCGGTTTCCTCGCTCTCCCATTCGAGCGCGCGGCTCCCGCCAACCGCCATCATCAGCTCGTGGCGGCGTTTGTTGAGCTCGGTGCCCACGTATTTCATCATGTTCGGCTGCGCGGGATGCGCCTTGCCGACCTTGATCTCGTCGAGGAACTTCTCGCCCATGCAGGCATAGGCCAGTGCATCGACATCGAACTGGGCCAGCTCGGCGCGCAGCAGCGGATCGAGCTGCCCTCCGTCCTTCGCGGCATTGCGCTTCATCGCTGCGCCGATTGCCGCGGTGCGATCGCCCCCGCCTGCCCCGGAAATCATCTCGCGCTCATGGCCCAGCAGGTATTTTGCCACGTCCCAGCCGCGGTTGATCTCGCCGACATAGGCCGGAACGTCCTCGCCGTAGCTCTTGGGCACCTTCACATCGTCGAAGAAGGTTTCACAGAAGGGGCTGTTGCCGCTGATCAGCTTGATCGGCTTGGTCGAGACACCATCGCCCGCCATGTCGAACAGCATGAAGGTGATACCCTGGTATTTGTTCTGCTTGTCGGTTCGCACGAGGCAGAAAATCCAGTCCGCCTCGTCGGCGTATGAGGTCCATATCTTCTGGCCATTGACGATCCAGTGGTCGCCCTTGTCCTCGCCGAAGGTCTGCATGGAGACGAGGTCCGACCCGCTGCCGGGCTCGGAATAGCCCTGGCACCAGCGGATTTCGCCGCGTGCGATCTCGCCCAGAAACCGTTGCTTCTGCCCGTCGGTGCCGAAATGCAGCAGCGCCGGGCCGAGCATCCAGATGCCGAAGCTCGACAAGGGCGCGCGCGCGCCCATGCGGTTCATTTCCTCGCGCAGGATCTTGGCCTCGGCGGGAGAGAGTCCGGCCCCGCCATACTCCTTCGGCCACGCCGGAACCGTGTAGCCCTTGTCGCGACACGCATCGAACCACGCCTTTTGGGCATCGCTCTTGTATTTCGCGTTGCGGCCTCCCCAGAAAACATCCTCTTCGTCGCGGACGGGCTCACGCATTTCGGGGGGGCAATTGGCTTCCAGCCAGGCGCGCGTTTCGGCACGGAAGGCATCGAGATCGGTGTTGTCAGACATGCGGGCCGACTCCTCTCGCAGGCTCGTTTCTTGACGCTCACGTTAGGGTGATTCGGCTAGGCTGAGCAAGGGCGATCGGGGCATCCCGCGATGCCGTAGCGTCAGGCGGTTTCCGTTGACGGCAAGCGGCGGCGGCCTAAGCTGGAACGCGGTTGCGAGGAGAGAAATTCACGATGCGATTCTGCGGAAATGCGGTTTCCGAAGCGCCCGCAGCAGCCATGGCGGAGCGAGGCAACAGGTGAGCTTCGTCAAGGGTCCTCTCCCCCAGCGCCTCAAGATCGTCCATGGCTTCGGCGCCGTGGCCTTCGGGGTGAAGGACAGCGGGTTCAGCTTCTTCCTGCTGATCTTCTACAACCAGGTGTTGGGAATGGACGCGGGGCTGGTCAGCCTCGCGCTCGGTGCCGCGCTGCTGGTCGATGCGGTGGTCGACCCGATACTCGGCAATCTTTCCGACAGGACTTATACCCGATGGGGCCGCCGGCTGCCGTGGCTTTATGCCGCTGCGCTCCCGCTGGCGCTGGCCTGGGCGGTGCTGTGGAACCCGGCCATCGACGGTACGCCGAGCTTCTGGGAATTGCTTGGCATAGCCATCGTGGTACGCCTGCTGCTCTCGGCCTGCGAGGTCCCTTCGGTGGCCCTGGTGCCCGAAATTACCGTGGATTACGTCGAACGTACCACGCTGTTCCGTTACCGTTACCTCTTCGGGTGGACGGGGGGGATCGTGATGATGCTGCTCGCCTATGGTGTCTTCATGCCCGGGCAGGAGGGTATGCTTCAGTCGCAAGGGTACAGCCTGTTCGGCATATTCGGCGCGGCGCTGATTTTTGTTTCCGTCGTGGGGTCGGCGCTGGGCCAGCACAGGCTGGTTGCTCACTACCCCCTCGTCAAACCGCCCCCCTTCAGCCTGCGCGCCGCCTTTTCCGAAATTCGCGAGGCTTTCAGCGAGCGAGCCTTCATCATTTTCGCTATGGGCGGAATGGCGGCCTACGTCAGCCAGGGCCTGACCTTTTCGATTACCAATTACGTTAATCTGTTCGTATGGCAGTTCGGTCAGGTGGAGCTGTTCGTCTATCCGCTTGTCCTGTTCGTGAGCGTGGTGCTGATGTTCTTCGTGGTGGGGCCGATGCACCGCCACTGGGGCAAGCCGAAGAGCGCGGTGATCGGAGCCATTACCGCAGTGGTGCTGGCGCTCACGCCTTACGCCCTGTTCCTCTCCGGCGCCTGGCCCGAGCCGGGGAGCACCTCCTCCACCCTGCTGGTGTATGCTTTTCTCATTTTCGCCAATCTGTTCGGCGTCGTGGTGATGATTTCGGGTTCCTCGATGATCGCCGAAATCGTCGAGGCTTTTCAGGAACGCACCGGTCGTCGCGCGGAGGGCAGTTTCTATTCGGGCAATTGGTTCGTTCAGAAATGCGCTACTGGGATCGGCATTCTCATCACCGGGCAGATCATTCGCATTGCCGACGTGCCTGACAATGCGCGCCCGGGCGCGGTGCCGTTCGAGGTCTTGCGCGACATGCTGCTGCTGTATGGAGCCGCCACGATAGTGCTCGCACTAATCGCCGCCTATTGGCTCGGCCGTTTCCCGATCGATCAGGCACAACACGAGGCGCGGCTCAAGGCATTAGACACGGCGGCGCGCGGCGACGTCGACGGGGGAACGACCGTCCCCTGAGGCCCGCCCCGGGAATAAGGCTTGGCGGGCGCGGCGGGCTCTGCCAGTTTCACTGCGCAGCGGATTCAAGCGAGAAGGACGTCGAGCGACATGGATTTCGAACCGACCGAGAGACAGCAATACTGGCGCGACCGGGTCGCGAACTTCATCGAGGAGCATATCCGCCCCGCCG
>JBBSMH010000176.1:0-4838 GCA_038233275.1 Sphingomonadales bacterium
GCCCCGACTGCGGGTTCTGCGCGAGGAAGGCACCCGAAATCTCGGGCACCGCGCGCAGCCGATAGCCGCCGCTCGCCTGCTGCGCCGCAACGACGTCACCGGCTTTCAGGCTCGCGGGCGCGCCCGAAAGCGAGTGCGTTTCGCCGTCGGTAAAGGCGATAGTTGGCGAGCCTCCGGCAGCGGTAATGACCCCGATGCGCCAGTCCTGATAGTTGATCGAGAGATTGGACGAGCGCAGCTGCCCGACCAGATCGCCATTGTCGGGGTTGAGGGTGGCGACCGGGCCGGTGAATCCGCGATTGCCGTGATAGGAAAGCAATTGCGCGCGCAGCGCATCGCGCGCTGCATTCTGAAGTTCCATGTCGAGCGAAGTCCGGACCCACAACCCCCCGGCATAGACGCTGTTCGCGCCCTCCTCGGCCGTCTCGCCGAAGCGCTCGATAAGCCGGCGGCGGACTTCCTCCAGAAAATACCCTGCATCGGCGGAGCGCTCTCGCCGTTGCTGCACCAGGCCCAGCGGTTGGCTCTTGGCGGTGGTGGCCTCCTGCGCAGAGACGAAGCCATCCGCGACCATCCGGTCGAGCACGAAATTGCGGCGGGCGATCGCGAGCTTCTCGCTTCTCGCCCGGCCATAACGTTCGGGCGCCTTGGGCAGAATGGCGAGGAAAGCCATTTCATGCAGGTCGAGTTCGCCCACGTCCTTGTCGAAATAGGCACGCGCCGCCGCCTGCACGCCGAAACTGCGCCGCCCGAGGGGAATCTCGTTGAGATAAAGCGTGAGGATGTCCTGCTTGCTCAGCACGTCCTCGATCCGCTGGGCGAGGATCATCTCCTTTAGCTTGCGCGTCACCGAATATTCGTCGCCTAGCAGCAGGTTCTTGGCGACTTGCTGAGTGATCGTCGAGCCGCCGACCGCGCGCTCGCCCGATCCCATCTTGCTGACGTAATCGAACACAGCGTTCATGGTGCCGGTGAAGTCCACGCCGCCATGGCTGAAGAAGGTCTTGTCCTCGGCGGAAAGATACGCCTCGATCAACCGCCGCGGATAATCCGAATATTGCAATTGCACGCGGCGCTCGCGCGCATAGGAATGGACGATTTCCCCATCGGCACCGCGCACCACGGTGGGAAGCGGAGTCTCGTAATCGAGGAGACCTTCGGCATCAGGCAGGCCGCGGGCCAGCGCACCCCAGGCGAGCACCGCAATTGTAAACAGGATGGCGATGCCGACCGCGGCCGCGCGGAATTTGGGCTTCGTGTTCCAGTTCTGTGCGAACCACGCAATCGCGCCGCTCGTGTCGCGACGGATACGGTACCGGAAATACTCTAGACGCGACTGCTCGGCCATCACCTGTCCTGAAATGCGGATGCGGCCCTTAGCATGCGGAATCTGACTTTCGCCAGAACCAATGCCCTCAGTTCTGCGAAGGTGTCTCCGCGGTCGGGACAAGGTCCGAATTACGCGCGAAGTAGATCCTGATCGCGCGCGCCAGCGCCGCGGCGAAATTCTCGCGTCCCTGCGGAGAGGCCAGGCGCTCGGCTTCGGCACGATTGGTGATGAAGCCGCTTTCGTATAGGACCGAGGGGACGTCTGGAGCGCGCAAGACCTTGAGCGCGGCCGATCGGCGCGCCTGTGGGTGGAAGCGGAGCGTGCCTTGCCCTTCGCGCTCGATCAATCGCGCCAACTCGCTCGATTCTTCCTGCGTTCGCCGCTGCGACAATTCCACCAGGATGGTGCTCACCGCATCGTTTTGATTGGCGATATCCTGGCCGTTGATGCGGTCGGACCGGTTTTCGCGCTCCGCAAACCGCGCGGCTGCCTGGCTCGATGCTTCGTTGGACAGCGTATAGATGCTCGCGCCCGCCACCTCGGTCGCCTCGCCCGCCGAATCCGCATGAATCGAAATGAACAGGTCGGCGCCAAGCCGCCGAGCGATTTCATAGCGTTCGGCGTGAAGCAGGTAGCGATCGTCGTCGCGTGTCATCGCGACGCGGGCAATCCCTTCGGCCAGCAATTTGTCGCGCAAGGCGCGCGCGAGGCCGAGGACCAGATCCTTCTCGCGCATTCCTAGGCCGCTTGCACCAGGATCGTGCCCGCCATGCCCCGCGTCGATCACGACCAGCGGCCGCGCAGTCACCCCATCGCCGGCAATTTCGGGCAGATCGACCGTCCCGGCTTGGGGCAGTTCCACTCGCAATACATAATCGCGACCGAACGTCGGCACGGGCACCTTGCTCCCCGTCGCAACCAGCGCGGCGACCGCCGCCACGGGGAGCAGCAAGAGAAGAAAGATCCGGGCGCGCACGGGCATCGCCCGCAAAGGGTTAAGGCTTGCGGTCGCTCGCGCGCAATATGGTTGCCCGAAGATACCCACGGTGCTAGCGCGGGCGATAGCGAGAGATGGTGCGGACCCAGGCCCGACAGGCTGACCGATTGCGCCCTTGTCGCATGCTTACCCGGGTCGCCGTTCGTAACGGTCCGATCCCCACAATAGGTTGATGCAGGACATGAGTCGTTCCACCCCGTACATCACGCTGCCGGCCCTGGCTCGCGGCGTGCCGGTTTCGGGCTGGACGATGCCGCGAGGGCATAGGCTCGATCCCGCAGACACGACACACCGGCGCCGCGCATCCATGCGCGTCAGCCGGCCGTTAACGATCGCACGCCGGACAGACGGCGGCGGTTTCCACACAAATCGGCGCAACACTTTGGCCGGGCTTGCCCCGCCGGATCGCGCCTGGAGAAATACCAATGGCAACGCGCATGTTAATCGACGCGCGCCACCCGGAAGAGACAAGGGTGGCGGTGCTCAAGGGCAATCGGATTGAGGAATTCGACTTCGAATCTGCCGATCACAAGCAGATCAAGGGCAATATCTACCTCGCCAAGGTAACCCGCGTAGAACCCAGCCTGCAGGCCGCTTTCGTCGATTTCGGCGGTAACCGGCACGGCTTCCTCGCCTTCAGCGAGATTCATCCCGACTATTACCAGATCCCGCAATCGGATCGTGAAGCCCTGCTCGCGGCCGAAGCCGAGGCAGCCGAGGAAGAGCAGCGGCTGCGCGAGGAGGAAGAGGATCGCGGCGAGATGCCGGGCGAGGAATACGACGCGGAGGACGAGAGTTCCGAAGCGCTGGTCGAGGAAATCGCCGAGGACGGCCTCGAGGAGGTCGACACGTCGGACAAGGACGATGTCGCTACGATCGAAGAAGGCCGTCTCGAGGGTGACGAGGACGAAGACGACAGCGACGACAGCGACGACACCGGCGATTCTCGCGACGATGAGCGGAACGGCCGGAGCGCGCGCGGGGGGCGCAAGGGTGAAGGTCGCGGGCGTCGCCAGGGCAAGCATCGCAGCCGCGCCAAGGAAGTCGACGATGCCCGCGCAAAGCGCATGGCGCTGCGCCGGCGTTACAAGATCCAGGACGTCATCCAGCGCCGTCAAGTGCTGCTGGTGCAGGTGGTCAAGGAAGAACGCGGCAACAAGGGCGCTGCGCTGACCACCTATCTAAGCCTTGCCGGGCGCTATACCGTGCTGATGCCCAACTCCAGCCACGGCGGCGGGATCAGCCGCAAGATCAATTCGGCGGGCGACCGCAAGCGGCTGAAGAAAATCGTCGACGATCTCAAGCTGCCGAAGAACATGGGGCTCATCGTCCGGACCGCCGGTCTGCAGCGCACCAAGCCGGAGATCAAGCGCGACTTCGATTACCTGGCACGGCTGTGGGACGAAATTCGCGAGAAGACCCTTGCCTCGAGTGCCCCGGCACTGATCCATTCGGACAGCGATCTGATCAAGCGCGCCATCCGCGACATCTACAACAAGGAAATCGAGGAAGTCGTCGTCGAGGGCGAGGACGGCTACAAGTCCGCCAAGGCCTTCATGAAATTGCTGATGCCGAGCCATGCGCGGAGGGTGAAGGCCTATTCCGACCCGGTTCCGCTGTTCCAGCGCTACGGCGCGGAAGACGAGCTTAAGGCGATGTACGATCCGATGGTCCAGCTCAAATCGGGCGGCTATCTGATCATCAATCCTACCGAGGCGCTGGTGTCGATCGACATCAACTCGGGCCGCTCGACCAAGGAGCACGGGATCGAGCAGACCGCGCTTCACACCAATCTCGAAGCCGCCAAGGAAATCGCCCGCCAGTTGCGCCTGCGCGACATGGCCGGGCTGGTGGTGATCGACTTCATCGACATGGAGCACAATTCGAACACCCGGAAGGTCGAACGGTGTATGAAGGATGCGCTCAAGAATGACCGCGCGCGCATCCAGGTGGGTCGCATATCGAGCTTCGGGTTGATGGAAATGAGCCGCCAGCGTTTGCGGACCGGCGTGCTCGAGGCGTCCACACGCGAATGCCCCCACTGCGACGGGACCGGCCTGGTCCGCACCGCGTCCAGCGCAGGCCTCTCGGCGCTGCGTTTGATCGAGGACGAGGCGGCCAAAGGAAAGGGGACCAGAATCACGCTGGCCGCCAGCACCGAGGCTGCGGTCTATCTGCTCAATGAAAAGCGCAACGATCTGCTGGAGATCGAACAACGCTACGGGGTCACGGTAGAGGTCGTGCCCGAAGGCGAGGACGAGGGCGCGAAGATGACCGTTTCGAGCTCGGGACCGCGCCCCACCAGCGCACCGAAGTTCGAACCGATCATCGACGACGCTGAAGACGACGAGGTCTCCGAGGATTTCGACGAGGAAGACGACGACGGAGACGATCGTGACGATCGTGACGATCGTGACGATCGGGACGATCGTGACGGGTCGAGGAAGCCGCGCCGGAAGCGCGGAGGGCGCAATCGCGGACGGAAGTCGCCGGATTCGGACATGGACGACA
>JBBSMH010000177.1:0-4807 GCA_038233275.1 Sphingomonadales bacterium
GCACTCATAGGGCGCACCGGGCCAAGGATTGATGGGGATGAGGTTGACCTTGGCGGGTAGCTTGAACTTGCGGATCAGCCGGACGAGCTCGCGCGCGTCCTCGTCGCTGTCGTTCTTGTCCCTGAGCATGACGTATTCGAAGGTGATCCGTCGCGCATTGCTGGCGCCCGGATAGTCGGCGCAGGCCTGCAGCAGTTCCTCGAGACCGTATTTGCGGTTGAGCGGCACGATCTCGTCGCGCACCTCCTTATTGGTCGCATGGAGCGACACCGCGAGATTGACCCCGATTTCCTCGCCGCAGCGCGCCATCATCGGCACCACGCCGCTGGTCGAGAGAGTGATGCGCCGCTTGGACAGCGCCAGCCCCTCACCGTCCATCACAATGGCGAGCGCATCGCGAACATTGTCGAAATTGTACAGCGGCTCCCCCATCCCCATCATCACGATGTTGGTCAGCAGCCGGCCGTCGGAGGTGTACTCGGCCTCGTCGGCTTCCTCCGAAAAATCCATTTTTCCCTTGGGCCACTCACCCAGCGCATCGCGCGCCAGCATCACCTGTCCCACGATCTCGCCCGGCGTCAGGTTGCGCACCAGCCGCATCGTTCCAGTGTGGCAGAAGGTGCAGTTGAGGGTGCAGCCGACCTGCGAAGACACGCACAGCGTGCCGCGGTCGGCATCGGGGATGAAGACCATCTCGAAATCGTGACCGTCGGCGGTTTGCAGCAGCCATTTTCGCGTCCCGTCGACCGAATGTTGCGCCTCGACCACTTGGGGCCGCCCGATCACGAAGCGTGCCGCGAGCCAGGGCCGCATGGTCTTGGCGATATCGGTCATGCCCGCAAAATCGGTCGCGCCCCGGTGATAGATCCAGTGGAACACCTGCTTGGCGCGCAGCTTCGCCTGCCTGGCGTCGAGCCCGGCCTCGCCAAACAACTCGCCGATCCGCCCCTTGGGCAGTCCGAGCAGATCGACGCGCCCGTCGGCGCGCGGCGTGATGTCGCGCGCGACAGGTACCGGGTCCACCTGTCCCGGGATCGGCATGAGGTCGGTATCGGCCATGGGAGACGCACATATAGGGGCTATGTGAGGGCTTGGAAACCATTGCGGGGCGCATGCGCGGGCAGGGCCGCTGCGATTTGCTATCTTCGGCTGGTACACCCCACCGTGGCCGCGTCCATCGCGGTGGCCGCCCCATCCAATGCATAGGTGCTCGAAAACCGGTTGCCACCGCGATCGGTTGCGCGGATGGTCATGCTGCCCGCCGAGCGCATTGCGGCAAGGATCGCGACGTCCATCTTGCGATCCTGCGCCCAGGCATCGCCGCCGCCGCCTGTCAGATTGAATGTCCGGCCGCCGATTTCCAGCACCACTGGTGAGCCCGGGCGCAGCTGACGTGCGAGACGGAAATGAACCTGCCCGCGGAGATTGCGGCGAGGCCAGGTGCCGATGGTCGCAAAGGGCTCGAGCTCTTGCCTCTGGCGGGTGGCGGCAGGCATTGCGATGGCATAGCAGCGCGGCGCCGACGGATCGCGAAATGCGGCCCAGCCGCCGAACACACCCAGGTTGTCCTTGGCGGCGAGAGGCGATGTCAGCAGCAGCAGGGCAAGACAGGCAAGCAGCTTAATCATGGACGAACTCGACCGCCTCCCGGGGGCCTGTCTCCCAATGGGAAGTTTCATCATGACGGGACGCAAGGAGAGAGGCACTGCCCGCTTCTAGCAAGTATCAGCGCAGGAATTCATGCACCATTCGCGCGCGTTTGTACGGCGTGCGCTCGGGATAAAGCTGCTCGTACACCGCGGCGTTCTCGACCACACGTTGGACGTAGTTCTTAGTTTCGAAAAAGGGGATTTTTTCGATCCATTCGACCCAGGAGATCGAACCGTTGCGGGGATCGCCGTTCTCTCGCAGCCATTTGTTCACATTGCCGGGGCCGGCATTGTAGGCGGCAAAGGCAAGCGGATAGCTGCCGTCGTACCGCGCCACCAGCCGTTGGATGTGGTTGGACCCAAGCCGAATGTTATATTGTGGATCGTCGATCAGGCTCGATGTCATATAAGCCACGCCCGCCTTGCCTGCCTCTTCCTGCGCGGTGGCGGGCATTAGCTGCATCAGACCGCGTGCACCCGCATGACTGATGGCATTCTCGGCAAATTGGCTTTCCTGCCGCGCGATCGCATGGACCAGCGTGAAATCCGCGCCCTGGGGAAGTGAGAGCATCGGGAAGCCTTGCGCCACGAAGCCGCTCAGCCCATCGGCGCCCGAGGCTTCAGCGACATTGACCGCCAGGTCGCGGCGGCCGGTTTCGCGCGCGAGCTGCGCCACGAGAGCATGTTCCTCGGGGGTGTCCGCCGCTTGCGAGATCGCCCGGTAGAACTGTATCCCGGTACGCCAGGGCGCATTTCTCGCGACTTCGCGCACGGCATTGGTCAGCGGCGCCTGATTAAAGGCAGCGCGTTGCTCGGGGGTCGGGAGCGCAAGGTTCTCTGCGGCCAGGCTGGAGGCGGGGCGGCCGAGTTCATTTAGCGCGAGCTGGCCGTAGAAGCGCTCCGGATAGCCGGCGGCCATCTCCCAGTATCGTTGCGCCTCGGCGGCATCGCCGGCTTGGCGTGCAGCGCGTCCGGCCCAATAGAATCCCTTGGAGCGGGTCTGCGGGGTCTGGGCCGCGGCACCATAGCGATAGAACAGCGGCGCGGCGCGCTTGCCGTCGCCCATCTGCCACAGCGCCTGCGTCCCGCCGAGCCACATCAGCGAGGTGTAATCGTCGCGTAGCCGGTAGCTTTCCCGGCTGATGTCGGTACCGGCGGGGAACAGATCGTCCACCGACGCGGCGATCCGCACGGCCGGCTCGGCCCCCGCGGCCTTGGCGACGGTCAGCATTTCCGTGACCATCTTTTCGGCGTTGAACGGCAGGCCTGTGAAATTGGGGCGGTTGGCCAGCAGCGCGATCGCGTTCGGCATCTGTCCGTTGGACCGGTAGTGGCGGGACAAGGCGTAAACGTAGCCGGGGCTGCTGCGAGCATCGGGGGGCACCTGCAACCCGGCTTGCTGCGGAGCCTCCCCCTGTGCCAGCGCGAGACGCGCCATGGCGAGATCGCGCGTCTGCGGGGAAACCCGTAGGATGTTGCGTGCTGCCGCTTCGGAGTCGCCCTGCCATAATAGCGCATCCATCCGAGCGTCATGATCGGCAGGGGTCAGGCGAGAGCCGTAAAGGCTCAGGAGGTAGGCTTCCGAGGGTCCGCTCATGGTTCCGCCGCGCCATGCTTCGCGCGCCTTGTCGAAAGCTTCGGGCCGGTTATGCGCGGCCAGAGCGAGCGCATGGCGCGCCAGCCCCGCATTGGTCAGCGGTGGGTGCTTGTCGAAAAAGGCGACCAGCCGTTCGGTGGTCACAGGATCGGTGTCTAATGAATTTTCCGCCTTGCGCTGAAGCGCATCCTGCTGTGGAAAGTCCGGGTTGGCCAGAATGAAGCTCGCATAGGTCTCGAACCCGAGGTTGTTCGTTTCCTGCAGATATTGCCAGCGTTCGATTACCCGGCTCATCTGACCCGATTGCGACGCAACCATTTGCGCGCGCGCGCGATCCCAGGTGGTAGCGTCCTGCGCATGCGTTACGGAAGGAAAGGCCAGCGTGGAGCCGGCCAGAAGTGCGAAAGAAGTCAGTGTATTTCGGCCCATGCTGGACATAATGCCGTGCGGCTCCTTATCAGGCGCTGAATGAATTGTCCCAGCGCGTGGATATCACGCGTGATCATGCAAGCAACGCAGGACCCCGGTAAATGTTCTCAGGCTCGATTCCGGCTCTGGTGACTCCTTTTCGCGACGGAGCGTTCGACGAGATCGCTTTCCGCCGCCTTGTCGATTGGCAGATCGACAATGGCAGCAGCGCGCTGGTTCCCTGTGGTACCACGGGCGAGGCTTCCACCCTGTCCAATGCAGAGCATCATCGGGTAATCGAGGTGTGCATCGAACAGGCAGCGGGCCGCGTGCCGGTGATCGCCGGATGCGGCAGCAACGACACGCGCAACGCGCTGCTCCACATGAACTTCTCCAAGAAAGCGGGCGCTGCGGCGGGGCTGTGCGTCGCACCCTATTATAATCGCCCTAGCCAGGCGGGCCTGATCGCGCATTTCAGCCATCTGGCGGAGAACAGCGATCTGCCGATCGTTCTATACAACGTCCCCAGCCGCACGGTAACCGACATCGAGGACGAGACGGTGGTCGAGCTGGTCAGTAAATATCCCCAGCGGATCGTCGCGATCAAGGACGCAAGCGGCGATCTGTCGCGCGTCGCCGACCATCGCATGGGACTCGACCACGAATTCTGCCAACTGTCAGGTAATGACGAGCTGTGGCTGCCGCACTCGGCCGCCGGCGGACGGGGGTGCATCTCAGTGACGGCCAACGTTGCCCCCGCGCTCTGCGCAGAGTTCCATCAGGCGATTGCCGCCAACGAACTGGTGAAGGCGCGCGAACTCAACGATCGGCTGTTCCCGCTGCACTATGCGATGTTTTCCGACGCCAGTCCGGCGCCAGTCAAATATGCGCTGACGCGGGTGCACGACTGGATCGAATGCGATGTTCGCCTGCCGCTGTGCAATGCCAGCGAATGCTCACGCCAAGCCGTGGACGAGGCGCTCGAGATTGCAGGCCTGATCTAGATTACCTCGTCCTCGTCGAGCAGGGGGCGCGGCGCGCCTTCCGGTTTGCTGGCGAGGATTGCCTCAGTGATGGTCCCGATACGCTCGCCGGCGTGCTCGAGCTGGGCGACTTCTGCGATATGGACGACCGCATCGCCCTGGTTGACCAC
>JBBSMH010000178.1:0-4805 GCA_038233275.1 Sphingomonadales bacterium
ATGATCACGCCCTTGGCCCCTGCCATGGACACCCCGTCGAGCAGCGGATTGGCGATGGCGCGTTCGGCGGCTTCGAGCGCGCGGTTGTCGCCTTCGCCCTCACCGGTACCCATCATCGCCTTGCCCATCTCGCTCATGACCGAG
Organism: Sphingomonadales bacterium; assembly: GCA_038233275.1. Classification (GTDB taxonomy): domain Bacteria; phylum Pseudomonadota; class Alphaproteobacteria; order Sphingomonadales; family Sphingomonadaceae; genus Qipengyuania. Next base: position 145 of record JBBSMH010000178.1, read on the forward strand.
CGCACGTCGGCGAAATCGAGGTTAATCAGGCCGGGCATCACCATCAGATCGGTGATCGAGCGAACGCCCTGCTGGAGCACCTCGTCGGCCAGCTCGAAAGCCTCCTTGAAGGTCGTTTCGGCCTTGGCGACAAGAAACAGGTTCTGGTTGGGAATGACGATCAGCGTATCGACGTGGTTCTGCAGCTCGTCGATGCCGGCTTCGGCGGCCCGCATGCGGCGGGTGCCTTCGAACAGGAACGGCTTGGTCACCACGCCGACGGTGAGCACGCCCTGCTTGCGCGCGACTTCGGCGATGACGGGCGCAGCGCCGGTGCCCGTGCCGCCCCCCATGCCTGCGGCAATGAAGCACATGTTGACGCCCTGCAACGCCGCCTCGATCTCATCGACGGTCTCTTCCGCCGCCGCCTTGCCCACTTCGGGCCGTGCGCCCGCGCCGAGGCCGCCGGTGATGTCCGGCCCCAGCTGAATGCGGTGCTCTGCATCCGAGTTGCTCAGCGCTTGCGCATCGGTATTGGCGATGATGAACTCCACGCCCTCTATCTCGGCCGCCATCATGTTGGCGATGGCGTTGCCGCCCGCGCCCCCCACTCCGATGACCGCAATCTTGGGGCGCAGTTCGTCCGAAGACGCAGGTCCGATATTGATGCTCATGCTGGTGTCCCCTGGGCGCAAGAACGCCGTTGAAATCGCTGGTGCCCAGTTTGGCACAAAGCGAATCTTTGTTGCAAAGGCTTAATTACCTTATCCACAAAGGTTAAATGCTTAAGCACTAGCGTTAAAAATACTCTCGCACCGCCTGGAGAACGCGGCCGGCCATGCCGAAACCGGAATAGCGGCGGGTGGGCTGGTAACCGGGATCGATCGACCGGATGTCCACCGGATCGTCCGCCGCATATAGACACAGACCGGCGAGCGTCGCAAATCCCGGCGTCGCATGGGCTTCAGGAAGGCCAGGGAGCCTGGGCGGCTTGCCGATCCGCACCGGGCGGGCAAGTGCGCTCTGCATGAAATCGGCGACGCCGTGCAGCTCCGCACCGCCGCCGGCGAGAACGACCTGGCCCGAGCGACTGCCGGAAAATCCAAGGTCTTTCAGTGCCTTGCCTACGTCATGGGAAATATGCGACAATTTGTCGGTCACCACCGCCACGAGTTCCGCGCGAGCAATGCGATTTTGTTCGTCCGCCCCGCGCGCCAAGGGGCCTGCAGTCGGCTCTTCGGGGCCGTTTACGGGCACCATCTCGCGATGGTCGTTGGGCGTCGCGATGGCGGAGCCGGAGACACATTTTAGCCGCTCTGCCTGGCTGCGGCGAATGCCGAAGCTAGATGCGAGCGCATCGGTGATGTCGTTCGAGCCCACGGAAATCGATCTCAGCCCGAGCAGCATTCCGCCCGCATGGACCGAGACATTGGTGACCTGCGCGCCGATCTCGATGAGCGCGACGCCGAGATCGCGCTCTTCGTTCGAGAGACAGGCATAGGCGCTGGCGAGCGGCGATGCGACCACTGCCTCGACATCGAGATGCGCGTTCTGCACCGCCTCGATCAGGTTCTTGACCGGTGCGCTTTCGGCGAGCGTGACGTGTATATCGACCCCGAGCACCTCGGCATGCAGTCCCTTTGGGTTGGCCACGCCATGCGCGCCGTCGAGCGTGTAATGCGCCGGCTGGGCGTGAAGCACCGTCTTGCCGTCGGGCTGGATATGGTCGCGCGCGGCGAACAGCAGATGCTCGATATCGTCTTCTTCGATCCGCCTGCCGCCGATCGCAACCTCGACGCTGGCGATCTTGCTCGACAGGCCCGCGCCTGCGCAACCGATCCAGACACTGGAAATGCTGGTGCCCGCGCTCTCCTCGGCCTTCTCCACCGCCTGGCGGATGGCATGGCTCGCAGCATGCATCTCGGTAACATAACCGCGCTTGACCCCTTCCGCCTTGCGGTGGGTCGATCCGAGAACCTGCATCGCGCCGCTCTCGTCCTCTCCCATGATCATCGCCGAAACGCGAAACGAGCCGATGTTTACCGCCCCGTAGGCGCGCGTGATGCGCGGGCCGGCCATTACTCGGAACTCACCTGGCGTTGCATGTCGGACATCCTGCAGGGGCCCTCCTTGCAGCGGAAGAATGCTTGCCGGTCCACGCGCATGTCGATCGACACCGCCTTGCCGCCCAGCAGGCGATAATGCCCGTCGAGCTTGGCAAAGGAGATCAATGCATGTGCGGACTTTGCCTCGCCTTGCGGCAGGGCGAGCACTTGGCCGGTCTTGAAGGCAAGGTTCCAGCGGCGATTGCCGACCCATTCGGCAGAGGCGACCTGCGGCTTGAGCGCGGGTGCATCGTCGAGCAGCTGATCGAGCGCTTCGACCTGTTTCTGCGCTCCGGGGCCATGGATGAGCAGCTTGCCCTGCGCATTCTCGCGCGAGATCGGCTCAAGCTCATTGCCCTTGTCGTCGATCAGGACCAGCCGGTTGGGCTTTTCGAGCACGGCATGCTCCTCGCGCTCTACGATATCGACGATGATCGTGTCCGGCAGCTGGCGCGACACGCGGGCGTCCTTGACCCAATCGAGCTCGAGCATCCGCTGGCGCAGCGCCTCCAGATCGACCAGCGGCATCGGCCGGTCGCGTTCGGCCAGCGCGCGCTCGTAGACCTTGAGTTCGTTCATCCGCTCGACGCCGGTGACCTTGACTCGCCGCACCTCGAATCCCGCATCGGCGGCGGCATGCGCCATTCGTGCATGCGCGATCTGGGGGATTCCGGCGAGGCTGGCGATGAACCATGCGGCGGCCACCGCAGCGGCGAGGATCAGGAACAGGAAAATCCTGTGCAGTTGCTCTTCCGTAAAGGGCAGCAACGCCATCGCCCGGTCGAACAGGGTTAGGGTGTGGCTCTTCGCGCGCCGCGCCTTCTGGCTACGGCTGCGCGCGGCGGCGGAGCGGCGTACGCCCTTCGCGTCTCGCCTTACCTTAGCCACGGGTCCCGTCCTTGTTTTTGTCCTCGGGTGCATGGTCGCGAGCATAGTCGCGAAGCGCGGCTGAAATGATCGTTTCCACCAGCTCGCCGTAATCCATCCCGGTGTGCTTCGCCTGTTCGGGTACCAGGCTGAGCGGGGTCATGCCGGGCTGGGTGTTGGTCTCGAGCACGAACAATCCGTCCTCGTCCTCCTCTTCGTCCCAGCGGAAGTCGGTGCGGCTGGTGCCCTTGCATCCGAGAATCTTGTGCGCCTTCAGAGCGATTTCGAGGCACAAGTCGCGAATGGAGTCGGGAATTTCGGCCGGGCAGATGTGATCGGTCATGCCGTCGGTATATTTGGCGTCGAAATCGTAAAAACCGCTCTTGGGCTTCAACTCGGTCACCGCAAGCGCGCGGGGACCGTCGGCGAAATCGACAACCGCCGCGGTCATCTCGCGCCCCTTGATATAGGGTTCGGCGAGCAATTCGGCGAAATCCTGCCACGGCCCCTCGGCCTCGCGGGCGATGGGATTGCCGTAATTGCCCTCTTCGGTGACGATCGCCACGCCCACCGAGCTGCCTTCATTGACCGGCTTCAGCACATAGGGCCGCGGCATCGGATCGCGCTCGTGCAACTCCTCGCTCCGGACAATCCGCCCGCCGGGCATTGGTATGCCATGTGGCACCAGCGCCTGCTTGGTCAATTGCTTGTCGATCGCGATGACCGAGGTCGCCAGACCCGAATGCGTATAGGGCACGCCCATCAGGTCGAGCATGCCCTGCACAGTTCCGTCCTCTCCCGGAACTCCATGAAGCGCGTTGAAGACGACATCGGGCGCAGCTTCCGCGATCCGCGCGGCCACCTGCCGGTCCATGTCGATCCGCGTGACGCGATGTCCGCGCTCCTCCAGCGCCTTGGCCACGCCTTCGCCGCTCATCAGGGAAACGGGCCGCTCGTTGGCCCAGCCGCCCATCAGCACTGCGACGTGGACCTTCGTCTCAAGTGTCACGGCCTGCCCACTCGCTGGATTTCCCATTCAAGCGCCACGCCCGAATGCGCAAACACGCGGCGCTTCACTTCCTCGCCCAGCCCCTCGATGTCGGCGCTCGTCGCCTCGCCGGTGTTGATGAGGAAATTGGTGTGCTTTTCGCTCACCTGCGCACCGCCCATGGTCAGCCCCCGGCAACCTGCCGCATCGACAAGAGCCCAGGCCTTTTCGCCAGGCGGGTTCTTGAAGGTCGATCCGCCGGTCTTGGTCCTGAGCGGCTGCGAATCCTCGCGCGCCTGGGCGATCCGGTCCATTTCGGCACCGATCGCCTCTGGATCGCCCGGTTCACCCTGAAAGCGTGCCGCGACCACCACCGCGCCCGGTGGCAGGGCGGAATGGCGGTAGCTGTATTGCAGGTCCGCCGCGGGCAGCGTCAGGAAGGCGCCATCGGGCATCACCACGTCGCAGTCGATCAATATGTCGGAGACCTCGCGCCCGTAAGCTCCGCCGTTCATTCGCACGAAGCCCCCGACCGTGCCGGGAATGCCGCGCAGGAATTCCAGCCCCGCCACGCCCGCGTCGCGGGCGGTGGAGGAAACCAGGATCCCATGCGCCCCTGCCCCGCAAGAAACCACGCAATCGTCCACCTCGACCTGGGTGAAGGGCTTGCCGAGCTTGATCACCACGCCCGGCACGCCGCCGTCGCGCACGATCAAATTGGA
>JBBSMH010000179.1:0-4800 GCA_038233275.1 Sphingomonadales bacterium
CGATGTGCGAGGGCGGCGGCGTCGCCAATGTCACTATCGTCGAGGCGTTGTAACTCAATCGAGAGGGAATGATCATGGAAGTCAGCAGCAATACCCCCGCTATCGTCACCGGCGGCGCCTCGGGCCTCGGGCTCGCCACCGCGCGCGCGCTTGCCGCCAAGGGCGCAAAGGTTGCGATCTTCGATCTCAAGGAAGACGAAGGGCAGAAAATGGCCGAGGAGCTGGGCGGCATTTTCTGCAAGGTCAATGTGACCAGCGACGAAGAAGTCGACGCAGCCTTCGCCCGCGCGCGCGAGGCGCATGGGCCGGAGCGAAGCCTGGTCAACTGCGCGGGCATCGGCAACGCAATCAAGACCGCATCCCGAGACAAGCAGACGGGCGAGATCAAGCACTTTCCGCTGTCCGCCTTCGAATTCGTGATCCAGGTGAACCTCATCGGCACCTTCCGCTGCATCGCCAAATCGGCGGCGGGAATGATGACATTGGATCCGTTGAGCGAGGACGGTGACCGCGGCGCGATCGTCAATACCGCCTCGGTCGCAGCGGAGGACGGGCAGATGGGCCAGGCGGCCTATTCGGCCTCCAAGGGCGGGGTGGTCGGCATGACGCTGCCCATCGCGCGCGACCTAATGCGCGAGGGCATCCGCGTGAACACCATTCTGCCCGGCATTTTCGATACTCCGCTGATGAACGCCGCTCCGCCGCAGGTAAAGGAAGCACTGGCCGCCAGCGTCCCTTTCCCCAAGCGGCTCGGCAATCCCGACGAATATGCCAGGCTGGCGATGTGCATGATCGAGACCGGTTATTTCAACGGCGAGGACGTGCGCCTCGACGGTGCGATCAGAATGGCCCCTCGCTGAGCGCGCGTATTGCGACTTTCCTACGGGGCGATCCTGCGGCTAGGATCGCCCGATGACGATCCGCCGCTCCCCGTCCGTCCGTTTCGGTATAGGTTGGGGAGGGCGGATTTTTTACGCCTGGACATTGTAACATGTGGTTCATGTCCTACAGCGCGGCGACCCAAGGGAGGCAGGTTCGATGAACGGTTTCACGCAAATCAAGCTGGATATCGCGGACGGGATCGCCACGGTCACCCTGCACCGGCCGGAGAAGATGAACGCCTTCACGCGAACGATGATGCAGGAGATCATCGACGCGGTGGACGCCACCGATGCCGACGACAGCGTGCGCGCGGTGATCTTCACCGGGCACGGCGACAAGGCGTTTTGCGCCGGGGCCGACCTGACGCCCGAGGGCGGGGGGCACGTGTTCTCCGATCCGAACCCGGTCGACGACCTGTCCGACGAGCGGGTACGTGACGGGGGCGGGCGGCTGGTGCTGCGGCTGTTCAACTCGAAAAAACCGCTGATTTCGGCCTGCAATGGCGTTGCGGTAGGTGTCGGCGCGACCATGCAATTGCCGATGGACATCCGCCTCGCGGCCGATCACGCGCGCTTCGGCTTCGTATTTGCACGCCGGGGGATCACGCCGGAGGCCGCTTCGAGCTGGTTCCTGCCACGGCTGGTGGGCATGCAGAGGGCGCTCGAATGGTGCATGACGGGGCGTATTTTCGACGCGCGCGAAGCGCTGGATGCAGGGCTGGTGCGCTCGGTCCATCCGCTGGCGGATTTGATGGGCGAGGCGCGCGCGCTGGCCCGCGAAATCGCGGAAAACACATCGGCCGTCTCGGTCGCCATGACCCGCGCGATGTTGTGGCGGCTTTCGGCGGCGGATCACCCGATGATGGCCCACCGGGTGGACAGCCGCTCGATCTATCGGCTCAGCCGCAGCGCGGACGCGCGCGAGGGAGTGCAGAGCTTTCTCGAGAAGCGGGCTCCCGCCTTTCCCGACAAGGTGAGCGCAGAGATGCCCGACTTCTATCCCTGGTGGAACGAGCCCGACTACGAGTAGTTACTGTTGTAACCTGCTTCTTTCCGGTTACCTGAGGCACCCATGAACGCGCTGAACAGACCCGCCAAGCGTCTTGCCGACTTCCTGCCGTATCAGCTCTCGATCGCTTCCAACGCGGTTTCCCGCCGGATTGCGGAACAATATCGCCGCCGTTTCGCGCTCAAGACGATGGAATGGCGGATCATGGCCGTTCTCGGCGATGCCGGTGCGCTGACCCAGCGTGAATTGAGCCAGCTCACGCTGATGGACAAGGTTCCGGTCAACCGCGCCTGCAAACTGTTGGAGGACCGGGGGCTCGCCTCGCGCAAGCCCAATCCAGGCGACGGCCGTTCCCACTTGCTGGAACTGACCCCGGAGGGCAGGGCGGTGCACGACGGGATCATGCCTCTGGCGGAGAAGATCGAGCGCGAGCTGTTCTCCTGCCTCTCCGAGGAGGAGTGTGGGCAGTTGCGCAGCATGCTGGTTCGTCTGCGAACCGCGGCGGGAGATTTCGACGCGAAGAGCCTGGCGGACTGACCGCCAGGCCTTCAGGCCTTGGCATATCAGCGACCCGCTAGATATCGCCTGCGAAGGCATCGGCGATCGAGCAGGCCGCCGGGCCGAGGATGACGATGAACAGCACCGGCAGGATGAACAGGATCAGCGGCACGGTCATGATCGCGGGAAGGCGTGCGGCCTTTTCTTCGGCGCGCATCATGCGCTCATTGCGGAATTCGGCCGACAGCACGCGCAGCGCGGATGCGAGCGGCGTACCGTAGCGTTCGGTCTGGACCATGGTGGTGACCACGCCCTTCACAGCTTCGAGTTCGACGCGATAGGCGAGGTTGTCGAACGCCTTCTTGCGCTCGTTGAGGAAAGAAAGTTCAATCGCCGTCAGCGCGAATTCGTCGCCCAGTTCGGTATAGGCGCGGCCCAATTCCTTGGCGACGCGGTTGAACGCGGCATCCACGGTGAGACCAGCTTCGGCGCAGATGACCAGCAGATCGAGCGCATCGGGCAGCCCCTTGCGGATTGCATCGACGCGCTTTTTCGACTTGTTCTTCAGGAAGATTTCAGGCCCTTTGTACCCCGCGAAGATGGCCGCAGCGAGCGCGAAGACGCGCTTCATTTCCCAATCGGGGTAGATCTCGACCAGATAGAGCAGGACGAAAGCCAAACCCCCCAGCGCGACAGGCAATACCAGCCTGAGGCCGATGACGAGAACCGCCAGCTCCTTGTTGCGGTAGCCCGCCCAGGCCAGCTTCTGCTGGATCACCTCGATCTGGCTCTGCTGCAGCACTTTCATGCTGTTCAGCGTTTCCTTGACCTTCTCCGTCTTGTCGGTCTTGCGCACGAGGCTCTGGCGCTTTTTCGCGGTCGCGGTGACGATCCCGGCCTTGAGCTGGTCGCGGCGGTCGTTGAGCGCCCTGACGCGCTTGGCCATCGGGTCTCTGATGGTCACGGCAGAGTAGACGGCGACGAACACCGCCATCGCCGCGATCCCGGCAAGGATCGAGCCCACGACCATGACGTCGAAACCCAGGAGGGTGGGGCCGGCAGGTGTTTCCAGCATGAGTTCGCTCTTTCCTCGCTCAGATCTCGAAGCTGACCATCTTGGCCATGATGAATACGCCGAGCGACATCCACACCAGCCCGCCCAGACCGGTGACGATCAGCCGATCGTCTTCGAAAAAGCCGCCGACATAGCTCGGGTTGATCCACCAGATCATCGCGAACACGATGAAGGGCAGCGCGCCGACGATATAGGCCGAAGCTTTTGATTCGGAGCTCATCGCCCTGATTTTGAGCTTCATCTGGCTGCGCTTGCGCAGCACGTCGGACAGATTGGAGAGCGTTTCGGCCAGATTGCCGCCCGTTTCGCGCTGGATCGCGAGGGTGATGCAGAAGAAATTGAATTCGGGAATACCCAGCCGGTCGGCGGTTTCCTGAAGCGATTCCTCCATCGTGCGGCCGATCTTGATCCGCTCGACGATACCCTTGAATTCCACGCCTACCGGGCCGGGAACCTCCTGGGCCACCACGCCGAGCGTCTCGGTCACCGGAAGGCCGGAGCGCAGGCCGCGCACCAGCAGCTCGATCGCGTCGGGAAATTTGGCGTTGAACTGATTGGTCCGCTTCTTGATCAGGCGGTTCACATACATGTGCGGGAGGCCCAATCCGATGAGTAGTCCCACGCCGAGCGACAGCGGCAGCGAGCCGCTGCGCAGGTAAACGAGAACGGCGAACACCAGGGCCAGCCCCAGCGAGGTATAGGCGTATTGGCTCAGCGTCCACTTTTTACCGGTACGGTCCAGCCTGATGGCGAGCGCGTCGATGCGCGACGTCGATCCGGCGACCACGTTGAGCTTCGGCTTGCGCGCGGCGATTGCCTTCTTGAGCTGCGATTCGACCTTGGCGTCGGTGCTTTCGGAGTGACGATACCGGACCTGCTGCAGGCGCCGGTGGCTGGCCTTGGCGGCCGAGGGGCCGGCCAGCGCGGTATAGCCGAGCGCAAGCACGGCCACGGCGCCGAAAGCCAGAAGCACAAGCTGCATCATGTCCATTGCCGTATCTCCGTTCAGGCCCGAATTGCCTGGATGACCCGGGGCGAATTGCCTTCGCTCCCGGAATGCGAGGTCATTCGACCGGTTCGTCCACGATCCTGACGGCGGCCGGCTTGTCCTTTTTCGCCAGCAGCGACTTCAGGTCGAAGGCGCCGAGCAACGACTTCTTGGCCGGTTCCCCACCGTCCTCGCCGTCTTCGTCGGCAGTGCCGAAGATCCGTTCAGCGAGCGCCTTGATCTGCGCGGTGGCCTTGCTCTGTGCGTTTGCTTCGACGAAGCTCTGGCCCAGCTTGGCTGCATTGGCGGCGGCCTTCTGGTCGTAGGGAATCGAGAAATCGATCTTACG
>JBBSMH010000180.1:0-4781 GCA_038233275.1 Sphingomonadales bacterium
CCTCGGCGTTGCGCGCATCGATAACGGCTTTTGCAGTGGTGAAATCATGGCCTGCGCGGACCATTGCGGCAAGCTGCTTTTCGCGCCGCTTATGCGATTCCTCGGCCGTCCCGTCCGCTGCCGCGCAAAAGGGACCGAACCGCCGTTTGCGCGCCATGGTGAGCGCGGCATTGCGGCGCTCTTGCTCCTGCGGATCGCACGCCTGGCGGATATCCTCGCCGATCCCCGCCTGCGCCAGCGCCTGCGACACACGGCGCGCACCATAGCCGCGCCGCAACAGGTCACCCGAACGAGCGCGGGCGTAGCCTTCGTCGTCCACATAGCCCTTGTCGACGAAGCGTTCGACCAGGCCCGCGGCGTCGGGCGGCTCGCGGCCCTCCTCGCGCCCGTCCCACCCCCGCTCGCGCAGCTTGCGCCTGAGATAGTTTTCCAGCTTCGCCGCGCTGGTCGCGAAACGTGCGGCATAGGCCAGGGCAAGCTCCTCCAGCGCCGCCAAGTCGAGCGGGCGAGGCGGGCGTTTGCCGCGGCGACCGGAAGAGTGGATTTGCGCCATCGGCCATAATCGTGCCACACTCTGCTTCAAATGGGAAAGTTTCATGGTTGCCGGATCCTGAATCCGGGGGTGGGACGAGATGAGGACCGCTGCAGGGCGCTGACAAGCAACAGGTTTCGTTGAAAATATGACCGACGCCGTTTTGACGCCGACGCCGAACGATTGCGCCCTGCCACGCCGCAGGTCGGATTTCGCGACTTTCACCGAGGCGATCGATTACGCCGCGCGGAGCGAGAAGGGCCTCAATTTCCACGATATGCGTGGAGGACTGGCGGCTTCCTATGCCTTTTCCCGGATGAAGGCGGACGCCCAGGAGATGGCGCACCGCCTGATCGCTGCCGGCATCGGCAAGAACGACCGCGTTGCGCTGGTCGCTGAGACCTGCCCCGAATTCGCCGCCTTGTTCTGCGCCTGCGTCTATGCCGGCGCCTGGCCGGTGCCTTTGCCGCTGCCGACCACCTTCGGCGGCAAGGAAAGCTATATCGACCAGCTCGCGGTGCAGCTCGAATCGAGCGATCCGAAGATCCTCCTCTACCCCGCGGAAATCGCGGAAATGGCCGGGGCCGCCGCGGCCAGGCAGGGCTGCGAAGGGCAGAGCTGGGAAGAATTCGCCGCGCGTCCTGCGCCTCCCTGCGACCTGCCCGAAGCACGGCCCGAGGATATCTGTTACCTCCAGTATTCGAGCGGATCGACGCGCTTCCCCACAGGGGTCGCGGTGACTCACAAGGCGCTGCTTCACAATCTTTACGGGCATGCCACTGCGATGGACATCGGCCAGAACGACCGGGTGGTGAGCTGGCTGCCGTGGTATCACGACATGGGACTGGTGGGCTGCCTGCTCTCGCTGATTTCCAACCAAGTCAGCTGCGACTATCTCAAGACCGAGCATTTCGCCCGCCGGCCGCTCGCCTGGCTCGATCTGATCAGCCGCAACCAGGGCACCACGCTCTCCTATTCGCCCACCTTCGGCTACGACATCTGCGCGCGGCGGATATCGAGCCAGAGCCACGTCGCCGAGCGTTTCGACCTCTCTCGCTGGCGCACCGCGGGCAATGGGGCAGACATGATCCGACCCGACGTGATGCAGAGCTTCGTCAACGCCTTTGCCGATGCGGGTTTCAAGGCCAGCGCCTTCACCCCGAGCTACGGGCTCGCCGAAGCGACGCTTGCGGTAACCGTGATGCCGCCGGGCGAGGGCATCAGGGTAGAGCTGGTCGAGGAAGAGCGCCTGTCGGGCCGGCCGCGCGACCTGTCGAGACCTGCACGCTACCGCGCGATCGTCAATTGCGGCAAACCGCTGCCGGGCATGGACGTCGAGATTCGCGACGAACACTCCCGGCCCAAGGCCGACCGGCAGATCGGCAAGGTGTGGTGCCGGGGCACCAGCGTGATGCATTCCTATTTCCGCAACGAGGAAGCGACCGAGGAGTGCCTCGTGGACGGCTGGCTCGACACCGGCGACATGGGCTACATGGCGGGCGGCTATCTGTTCATCGTCGGGCGGGCGAAGGATATGATCATCATCAACGGCAAGAACCACTGGCCGCAGGACATCGAATGGGCGGTGGAACAGCTGACGGGGATCAACCACGGTGACATCGCGGCGTTTTCGGTCGAGACCGAAAACGGGGAGGAGGCGCCCGCGGTGCTGGTCCATTGCCGTGTCTCCGACCCCGAGGAGCGGATGCATCTGCGCGACCAGATCGCCGACAAGGTACGTTCGGTCACCGGCATGAATTGCGTGGTCGAGCTGGTTCCGCCGCGTACGCTCCCGCGTACAAGCTCGGGCAAGCTCAGCCGCGCCAAGGCCAAGCGGCTCTATCTTTCCGGCGAAATCCAGCCACTCGATCTGGCGGCCTGAGGTCGCCGCCCGAGCGGCGCTATTTGTGGCATTCGAATCGCAATGCGCTAAGCTGCGCTTGAAACTCGTGTCTTAGCCACCTAATACAGAACCGACATGTCCGTGTTCCCCCGGGAAGGATTGCCGCCATCATGAGCGAAACCAAGACCAAGACCGCCACCGCGACCGAATTTGATCTCCAGGCGCCGGACCCCGTGCCCACCGTCGCGCCGGAAAAGGCCGCGGGCCTCGTTCCGGTCTCCGAGGAGACGAAAAGCAAGCTCGACGAGAAGGTCGAAAGCTTTGTCGCCGATCTCGTCGCCTCCGACGCCAATTCGCCCGAATTCGGCAAGAAGGTGGACCAGTTGACCAACATGGGCCGCAAGGAAATCATGGCGGCTGCCGGCATGTCCAACCGTTTCCTTGACCGGCCGGTGCGCGCGATGGACAAGGATCAGGGTGTCGGATCCGACCTCGCCGAGCTGCGGCGCGTCGTCGAAGAGCTCGATCCCGGCAAGCGCGGCAAGCTGTCCGGCACGCGCAAGATTCTCGGCATCATCCCCTTCGGCAACAAGCTCACCAATTACTTCCGCAGCTACCAGAGCGCGCAGACGCATATCCAGTCGATCCTCGGCAACCTTGCCAGCGGCAAGGACGAGCTGCTGATGGACAATGCCGCGATCGACGTTGAGCGGCAAAAGCTGTGGGAGGCGATGGGCAATCTGGAGCAGATGATCCACATTTCCCAGGCGCTCGCCGCGAAGCTGGAGGTGAAAGCGCAGGAACTCGACGCGACCGATCCGGCCAAGGCCAAGGCGGTGCGCGAGACCGCGCTGTTCTACGTCCGCCAGCGTACGCAGGATCTGCTGACGCAGATGGCGGTCAGCGTGCAGGGCTATCTCGCGCTCGACCTAGTCAAGAAGAACAACGTCGAGCTGGTCAAGGGTGTCGATCGCGCCAGCACCACCACCGTGGGCGCGCTGCGCACCGCGGTGACGGTGGCCGAGGCGATGACCAACCAGCGGCTGGTGCTCGGCCAGATCACCGCGCTCAACGACACCACCGTCGGCATCATCGACAGCACTTCCACCCTGCTGCGCGACCAGACGGGCAAGATTCATGAGCAGGCCGCCGCCTCGACCATCCCGCTCGAAACGCTCCAGCGGGCCTTCCAGAACATCTACGACACTATGGACGAGGTCGATCAGTTCAAGCTGCGCGCGCTCGATTCCATGAAGCAGACCGTCACGGTGCTGTCGCAGGAGGTCGAGAAGTCCAAGGGCTATATCGCGCGGGCCGAAGGCCAGACGCAGGCGCAAAAGCAAGTCGCCGAGAACAAGCTGCTGAGCATCGAGAGCTGATGGGCGATCTGACCACCCAGAGCGACCGGCTGATCCGCGAGGGACGGGTGCTGCGCGACGACAATCGCACGGGGGGACGCCATCGGCGCGAAGTTTCGATCGGCAAGGGTTCGGCGCGTGCAAAACAGCAGCACATGCTCAAGAAACTGCGCAATATCGCTTATGCCACGGCGGCGATCTTCGCATTTGCGATTGCTGCCGGCATGATCATCGACGGCATCGGCTTCGCCGGTATCGTGATCACCTTCTTCGCTCTGCTTGCGGCCGCATTCCTGCTGGGCAAATATCCCAAGCTGAAGGCACCGAAGCGCGCCGACATCAACAAGGGCGACGTGCGGCAGATGGTCGGCCGGACCGAGCTGTGGCTCGAGCACCAGCGCCATGCCCTGCCCGCCCCTGCGGCGAAGATCGTCGAAGACATGGGCGTACAGCTCGACGCGCTGGGCCTGCAGCTCGAAGAGCTCGACCAGAACCATCCCAGGGCGCGCGAGGTGCGCAGCCTCGTCGGCGAGCAGCTGCCCGAGATGATCGACAGCTACCAGCGTATTCCACCGCAGTTGCGGACCGAGCAGCGCGGTGGCTCTACCGCCGACCAGCAACTCACCGACAGCCTGGGCAAGATCAGCAGCGAAATCGACTCGATCACCCGCCAGCTCGCCGAAGGCTCGCTCGACGATCTCGCCATCAAGCACCGCTATCTCGATTACAAGTTCGGCGAGAGCGCCCAGACCGCACCTGAACTGGCCGCACCTGAACTGGCCGCGCCGGAACTGGACGCCCCCGACCGGGAGCATCGCCGCACCGAGGGGAGCGCCTGATGCGCGTGCCGATCGCTCACGATCTGTCCAAGGACGAGGTCCGCCGTCGTTTGCGCGAGCGCAGCCACGAAATCGCCGGCTTCATCCCCGGTGGCATGGCCGAGGTCACCACCGACTGGCCCGACGAGGACCGCATGGACCTCGCCGTGCGCGCGATGGGCCAGGCAATCGAGGGCCAGGTGATCGTCGAGGAACACCAGGTGGTGTTC
>JBBSMH010000181.1:0-4763 GCA_038233275.1 Sphingomonadales bacterium
GGTCTTCACCCCCCAGTCGCGCTCGAACAGATAGAGCAAGGTCCGCGCCGCTTCTCCGCGCGGGCCCTCCAGCCCGCCGTCGCGCTCGATCAGCAGTCGCGCATCGTCATGGGCTGTGGGCAGGAATTCGGTAATCTGCTCAAGACCGGCGATGGTGAACGGCGTATCGCCGGATTGGCGCGTGCCCAGCAATTCGCCGCCGCCGCGCAGCCGCAGGTCTTCTTCTGCCAACCGGAAACCGTCCTGGGTCTCCCGCATCAGCGCCAACCGCTCACGCGCGGTTTCGGTCAGATCCTCTCCGCGCAGCAGCAGGCAGGCCGATTTCTCGCTCCCGCGCCCAACTCGTCCGCGCAGCTGGTGGAGCTGCGCGAGCCCGAAACACTCCGCCTGTTCGATCACCATGAGGGTGGCATTGGGAACATCGACGCCCACCTCGATCACCGTCGTGGCGACCAGCAATTTTGCGCTGCCCGAAGCAAAGCGCTCCATCGCCGCGTCCTTCATCTCGGGCGATAGCTGGCCGTGGACCATGACAACATCCTTGCCGAATCTCTCCTTTAGCGACGCATAGCGCGCCTCGACCGCAGCAATCTCGTCGGGCCCATCCTGCGCGCGCACCATCGGGCAGACCCAATAGGCCTGCCGCCCCTCGTCAATCTGATTTGCCAGACGGTCGACTACTTCGGGCAGGCGCTGCAGCCCGATCACCACCGTGTCGATCGCCTGACGGCCGGGCGGTAGTTCATCGAGCTTGCTGACATCCAGCTCGCCGTATTGCGCCAGCGTCAACGTGCGCGGGATCGGCGTCGCAGTCATTGCCAGGACATGCGGCGCGCGCTTGCCCTTGCTGGCGAGCATCAGCCGCTGGCCGACGCCGAAGCGGTGCTGCTCGTCGATCACCACCATGGCGAGGTTTTTGTACGCGACCTTGTCCTGGAAGATCGCGTGAGTTCCTACGACGATATCGATGCTGCCGTCGAGCAGTCCCATCAGCATGCTCTCGCGCGCCCTTCCCTTGTCGCGCCCCGTCAGCAGCGCAACCTCGACGCCGGCCGGCGCGGCCATTCGGCGAAGCGTCTCGAAATGCTGGCGGGCGAGGATCTCCGTCGGAGCGAGCAGCGCCGCCTGCGCCCCCGCTTCATTGGCGATCAGCATCGCCTGGAGCGCCACCACCGTCTTGCCCGCGCCGACATCGCCCTGCAGCAGCCGCAGCATCGGCGCCTCCTGCGCCAGATCGCCCACGATCTCGGCGATCGAGCGCTGCTGCGCGCCGGTGAGCGGAAAAGGCAGGTCGAGCTTGGCGCGCAGGCTGCCGTCGCCCACCAGCGGCTGCCCCCTGCGCTTGCGATTGTCCGCTCGGACCAGCATGAGCGCGAGGCTGTTGGCCAGCAGTTCGTCGTAAGCCAAACGGTCGCGCGCCTTGGCGTTTTCTCCCTTGTGCGCCAGGCGCAGCGCATCGCGCCATTGCGGCCAACCGGCCCTGTCCACCTGGCGCTGCTCGATCCATTCGGGAAGCTCGGGTATTCGCTCGAGCGCCTGCCCAACAAGCCCCGCCAGCTTGGGCTGTGTCAGCCCTTCGGACAGGCGATAGACCGGCTCGCACAAGCGCCCAAGGCTGTCGCCCTCCTCTTCGACATGATCAGGGTGAACGATCTGCAGCATGTCGCCGTAGCAGTCGAGCTTGCCCGCAACCCAGCGGGTCTCGCCCACCGGGAGCAATTTCTTCGCCGTATAGGACGCCCTGCCGAAATAGGTCAGCGTCAGCACATTGCCGATACTGTCCTGCGCGAATACCCGGTACGGGCCGCGGTTGTTCCGCGCGGGCCGATGCTCGGTGGGGGTCAGCGCTACCACGATCTGCTCGCCTTCCCCCGCTTCGTCTAGGCTGGTGACCGGCCGGCGCGTTACGAAGCGTTCGGGCAGGTGATAGGCGAGATCCTTGACCCTCGTTAGGCCCAGCTTCTCCAGCGGTTTTCTGAGTTTGGGACCGACGCCCTCAAGCGTCTCGGTCTCGGCAAACATCGGGTTGAGGACGTCGGGGCGCATCGCTCGCAGCTATAGCCGCTTGCGCGGCTTTGGCGAGTGCCCTACCCGCCCGCCATGCCCGCCACCGCGCCCGACACTCCGACCTTCCAAACCCGCAAGCAGCGCGCGCGATTTCGCGCATGGCATCGCGGCACACGCGAGGCGGATTACATGATTGGGGGCTTTTTCGAACGCTATAACGGCTGTTGGGAGGAGCCCGATCTCGTATGGTTCGAGGCTTTGCTGGAAGAAGACGACGTCGATGTGATGGCATGGGCGCTAAAGCAGCAGCTCCCGCCCGAGCATCTCGCGGGACCCCGGATGGAAGCGATGCAGCGGCTCGATTACGTCGAAATCCCCTGAGCGCAGGAACCCGCCAAGCCGAGTAACGCTAGTCACGAAAATGCCCGATCTTTCCCACATCCTCGGCGCCCGGCATCAGCTGACGCTGGCCAATATTGCACGCGGCAGCCAGCCGCTGGTGCTGGCCGACTTGGCGCGGGCGGCCAAGGGCCGCGCGGTTTTCATCGCTCCCGACGATGCTGCGATGCGGGCGATATCGGAGGCGGCGCAATTTTTCGCCCCTGAGCTCGAAATCATCGAATTCCCGGCGTGGGATTCGCTTCCCTTCGATCGCGCAAGCCCCGCGCTAGCGATCAGCGCCAGGCGACTAGCAGCGCTTCACCGCCTGCAGACAGGCAAGGGTTCGGCGCAGCTGCTCGTCACTACTGCAAACGCAGTTCTGCAGCGCGTGCTCACGCCTTTCCGTATTCGCGAGAGCGTGCGTGAATTCCGACCCGGCAGCGAAATAGGGATGAAAAGCCTCGCCGCCCTGCTGCGGCGTCAGGGCTATTCGCGCACAGATACGGTGGTCGACGCTGGCGAATTCGCCATCCGGGGATCGATCGTCGATATTTTTCCAAGCGGCCTCGACGAAGGGCTGCGGCTCGATTTTTTCGGCGATGAGCTGGAAAGCCTGCGCCTGTTCGATCCGGGGACGCAGCGCAGCACCGGCACGCTGGCATCCCACCTCCTGCTCCCCGCGAGCGAGGCGCTGGTGGACGATGAAAGCATCAAGCGCTTCCGCACACGTTATCGCGAGCTGTTCGGCGCCAATGCGACGCAGGACCCACTTTACGAGGCGGTCAGCGAGGGGCGGCGGCTGGCGGGAATGGAGCACTGGTCGCCCCTGTTCGAGGAGCGCTTGGTGACGCTGTTCGATCATCTGGACGAGGCCGATGTGCTGGTGATCGACAATGCCGCACTCGCGGCTGCGGACGAGCGGCTCGGCGACATTTCCGATTATCACGCCCAACGCTGCAAGACGGCGGGGCAGAAGGCCGGCAGCTATCGTCCGCTGGATCCCGAGGAACTCTATCTCGCCTCCGACGAATTCAAGGCCCTGCTTGCCGAATGGCCAGTCCATCGCGCGAGCGCATTCGCCGAACCGGAAGGCGAAAATGTCGTCGACTTCGGCTTTCGTTCGGGCCGCGATTTCGCCCCAGAAAGGGCGCGCGGGAG
The DNA here is from genome assembly GCA_038233275.1 of Sphingomonadales bacterium. GTDB lineage: Bacteria > Pseudomonadota > Alphaproteobacteria > Sphingomonadales > Sphingomonadaceae > Qipengyuania. The sequence continues at coordinate 3,547 of JBBSMH010000181.1, forward strand.
CAATGTTTACGAGGCGCTGTCAGCGCATCTCGCGACGGCCGGCAAGGCCGGGAAACGGCCCTTGCTTGCGGCCTATTCGACGGGCAGCCGCTCGCGGATGACCTCGATCCTGCGCGAAGCAGGCTTGCAGGTCCAGACCGCCGACAGCTGGCAGGAAGCGCTCGGCCTCTCGGCCCCCAAAGGGCCCGCCGGGGGCAAGCCGGTGGCGATGGTCGTGCCGCTCGAATCGAGTTTTGCGAATAACGAGCTTGAGCTCGTCACCGAACAGGATCTGCTGGGCGACCGCCTCGTGCGGCGCAAGAAGAGGCGCAAGGATTCGGACGCCTTCCTTGCCGAGCTGCAGGCGCTGACGCCCGGCGATCTGGTCGTCCATACCGAGCACGGCATCGGCAAATATCTCGGCCTGGATCCGATCGCCGTCGGCAAATCGAAGCATGACTGCGTCGCGCTCGAATATTCCGGGGGCGACAAGCTCTACATCCCGGTCGAGAACATCGACGTGCTCAGCCGCTATGGCTCAAGCGAGGAAGCGGTGCCGCTCGACCGGCTCGGCGGCGAGGCGTGGCAGCGCCGCCGCTCGCGCCTGAAAGAGCGTATCCGGGAAATCGCCGGCGAGTTGATGAAAACCGCCGCCGCCCGCGCGATGAAGAAAGCGCCGGTGTTCGAGCCGGACGAAGGCAGTTACAACCAGTTCGTCGATCGCTTTCCCTGGGAGGAAACCGACGACCAGGACGCGGCCATCGCTGACGTTTTGAGGGATCTGGAAAGCGGCAGTCCGATGGACCGGCTGGTTTGCGGCGATGTCGGCTTCGGCAAAACCGAGGTGGCGCTGCGAGCCGCGTTCGTTGCTGCAATGAGCGGACAGCAAGTCGCGGTGGTCGCTCCCACCACCCTGCTCGCCAGGCAGCACTTCCAGAATTTTTCGGAGCGTCTCTCCGGTCTGCCGATAAAGCTCGGGCGTCTTTCCCGCCTCGTTCCATCCAAGGAAATGAAGGAGACACGCGAGGGCCTGGCGAGCGGCGATGTCGATATCGTCATCGGGACCCACGCGATCCTATCGAAGTCGACCCGGTTCAAGAACCTGGGTCTCGTGGTGGTGGACGAAGAGCAGCGCTTCGGCGTCACGCACAAGGAAAAGCTCAAGCAATTGCGCGCGGACGTGCACATGCTCACCCTCACAGCGACGCCGATCCCGCGCACGCTGCAGATGGCGATGA
>JBBSMH010000182.1:0-4703 GCA_038233275.1 Sphingomonadales bacterium
AGGGGCACCACATGGCCAAGGCAGAGCCGCTTATCCAGCCGGACCGCGGGCAGCAGGCGACCGATATCCATCTGGTGAACAAGGATGGGTTTGCCGCCTGGGCGGATAGGCTAACCCCCGGGCAGCGCGCCGCGCTCGCCGCGCAGAAATTCGATGGCGGAGGATACCAGACCGGCATCGTTCCCGATGGGGACGGATGGTTCGCGGTCGGCGGCGTGGCCGATCCCGAAGATCTTTCGAGCTGGTGCATGGCCAAGCTGGCCGAGGCGCTGCCGGCGGGGACCTATCGCCGGGCAAACGGCGAACCGGGACCTGCGCTCCACGGCTGGCAGACCGCGCAATACAAATTCACCCGCTATCGGCAGCCCGAGGACCCTGTCGGCCCGCGCATCCTGCTGACCGGCGAGGTGAGCAAGATCGACGCCGCCATCGCCGAAGCCCAAGCGGTGTGCCTGGTACGCGACCTGGTCAATACCCCGGCCGAAGACATGGGGCCCGCCGCGCTCGAGGAGCAGGTCGAAGCTCTGGCCAAGAAGCACAAGGCCAAGCTGGAGGTGACCCGCGGCGACGCGCTCGAGCAGGGCTATCCGATGGTCCACGCCGTGGGGCGAGCGGCGGCGCGCCAGCATGCGCCGCGGCTGATCCACCTGACCTGGGGCCGCGAGAGCGACCCCGTCCTCGCCGTGGTGGGCAAGGGCGTGTGCTTCGACTCTGGCGGGCTCGACGTGAAGAGTTCGGCCGGAATGCTGCTGATGAAGAAGGACATGGGCGGCGCGGCGCACGCCATCGCGCTCGCCGGGCTGATCATGGGTGAAGGGCTGAAGGTGCGGCTGCACCTGCTGGTGCCCGCGGTGGAGAACGCCATCAGCAGCAATTCCTTCCGCCCCGGCGACGTGCTCGACAGCCGCAAGGGGCTGACGGTTGAGATTGGCAACACCGATGCCGAGGGCCGCTTGATCCTGGGCGATGCACTGACCCGCGCGAGCGAGGAGAAGCCCGATCTGATGATCGATTTCGCCACGCTGACCGGCGCGGCGCGCGTGGCGCTCGGTCCGGATTTTCCCGCGCTGATGACGCGGCGCGACGAGACGGCAGATGCATTGATCGCGGCGGGCAGGGCGCACGACGACGAGCCGTGGCGGCTGCCGTTGCCCGAAGCCTATGGCGAATGGCTCGCTTCCGACATCGCCGATACCAACAACGCCCATGGCACCGCCTATGCGGGGGCGAGCGTCGCAGGGCTGTTTCTCGACAAATTCGTCGGCGACGGGCTGGACTGGGCCCATTTCGACACTTTCGCCTGGCGTCCGGCAGCCAAGCCCGGCCGGCCCAAGGGCGGCGATGCCTACGGCCTGCGCGCCGCATGGCACATGCTGCGCGAACGCTACGCTTAGGAAAACGGCGGACCCCAGCTTGCGGGCACGCGATGCGGAGGCTAAGCGCCGCGGCACATCCACACCGGGAACCACCAACCGCTTCGTGAGCCGCGCCGCAGACTATCCCTTGCCCGATGGCATCATCGGCCTCACCGGCCCGGTGGCCAAGCCCGCGCCCGGCGCGCTGCCGCTGCGCGGCGATCTGGCGCATGTCGCGCTCGCGGGCCGCTATCTCGCGGCGCATTACGTGGTTCCGCAGTGCCGGACGGTGGCCGAGAGAGGCGCGACGCTTTATCTCGCTCCTCGTTCCGATGCAGAGAAAGGCGAGACCTTGGCTCCCGGCGCCATGATCGAACTGCTGGATGTATCGGGCGATTGGGCATGGGTGTGCCGGGGACCGGAGGGGCCGAGCGGCTATGTTCCGCTCGAACGGCTGATCGGTGACGCATAGCGTCTTCATCGACGGGGCGGCGGGGACGACCGGCCTGGAGATACAAGACCGGTTGCGGGACCGCCAAGAGTTCGCGCTGATCACGCTCGACGAAGCCCGGCGCAAGAATGAATCCTCGCGGCGCGAGGCGCTGAATGAGGCGGACATCGCCATCCTCTGCCTGCCCGACGATGCCGCACGTCAGGCGATGGAACTGCTCGATCCCGCCGAGGGCACGCGCGTGATCGATGCCTCCAGCGCCCACCGCACCGCCGAAGGATGGTGCTATGGATTTCCTGAGCTGGTCGGCGCGGGCCGGGTGGCTAACGCGCGCCGGGTGAGCAATCCGGGCTGCTATCCCACCGGCTTCCTCGCGCTTGTCGCACCGCTGGTGCGCGCCGGACTCCTGCCCGCCGACTGGCCCTATACCGTCCATGCGGTGAGCGGCTATTCGGGCGGCGGGAAGGCGCTGATCGAGCGTTTCGAGCGCGAAGGTGCGCCTGCCTACCGCGCCTATGGACTAGGAATGGGGCACAAGCATCTACCCGAGATGAGAGCGCACGCGGAAATCGAGTATGAGCCGGTATTTTCTCCAGCGGTAATCGACGCGTCCAGGGGAATGCTCGTCGAGGTGCCCTTGCCCCTTCACCTGATCGAAAAAACCCCGTCGCCGCGCGGCTTGACCCGGGCGTTGGAAGCGTTTTACGAGAGTTCTCGGATCGTTCGGGTTCACCCCGACTTCGATCCCGCGGCCGAGCTGCTGGTTTCGAGGAATTCGGAACCGCGCGACGATATCGAGCTTTTCGTGTGCGCGAGCCAGGATGGGGCGCAAGCCCGCCTGATCGCGCGCTTCGACAATCTCGGCAAGGGGGCGAGCGGCGCGGCGATCCAGAACCTCAATCTGATGTGCGGGCTGGACGAGACGGCGGGGTTGCGCCTTGCCGATGCTTAGCTTTCAGAGGAGGTGGGCACGGCGTCAGGCCGCGGCTTGGAAGAAAATGCGTCAAAGCGGTTTCGCCGCCAGTGATTCTTCGTCTAGTCCTGATTCGATATCCATCGCGATTCCGGGAACCCCTACGCTCAAGGGACACTATTCTAAACAACGGAGCAGTCTAAACAACGGAGCAGCATTCGCTCGCGAAACGCACGGACGGGACCGACGTGAAAAAGATCGAGGCCATCATCAAGCCCTTCAAGCTGGACGACGTGAAGGAAGCGCTCCACGAAGTGGGGGTGTCGGGCATAACCGTGACCGAGGCGAAGGGCTTCGGCCGTCAGAAAGGCCATACCGAGCTTTATCGCGGCGCCGAATATGTGGTCGATTTCCTCCCTAAGGTGAAGCTCGAGGTCGTGGTGGCCGACGACCAGGCCGAACGCACCGTCGAGGCCATCGCCAATGCCGCGCAGACCGGCCGCATCGGCGACGGCAAGATTTTCGTCTCGAGCGTCGAATCGGCGCTGCGCATCCGCACCGGCGAGAAGGACCACGACGCGATCTGAATTCGCTTCTGTACGGGGTCGGTCACACCCACTTGAATATCACTGGAGACACGAACAATGGCAAGTGCAAGCGATGTCCTGAAGCGCATCAAGGACGAGGAGTTCGATTGGGTGGACCTGCGCTTCACCGATCCCAAGGGCAAATGGCATCACCTCACCATGGTCGCCAAGATCCTCGACGAGGATGCGCTCGAAGACGGGCTGATGTTCGACGGCTCCTCGATCGCCGGGTGGAAGGCGATCAACGAGAGCGACATGATCCTGAAGCCCGATCTCGAGCGGGTCTATGTCGATCCCTTCAGCGCCGAGCCCATGCTGATCGTGTTCTGCGACATTGTCGAGCCCTCCACCGGCGACTGGTACGCGCGCGATCCGCGCACCACCGCCAAGCGCGCCGAGAACTACCTTAAATCCACCGGGATCGGCGACACGATCTATGTCGGGCCGGAAGCCGAATTCTTCATGTTCGACGATGTGCGATTCGAAGACGGCTATGCCGGGTCGGGCTTCCAGATCGACGACATCGAGCTCCCAACCAATTCGGGGCGCGAATATGACGCGGGCAACATGGCGCACCGCCCCCGCGCCAAGGGCGGCTATTTCCCCGTGGCGCCTGTCGATTCGGCGGTCGATATCCGCGGCGAAATGGTCGCGACGATGATCGAGATGGGCCTCAATTGCGACAAGCACCACCACGAGGTCGCCGCAGCCCAGCACGAACTGGGTTTGACCTTCGGCACGCTGGTCGAGACCGCCGACAACATGCAGATCTACAAATATGTCGTGCACCAGGTGGCGCACGCCTATGGCAAATCGGCGACCTTCATGCCCAAGCCGATCAAGGACGACAACGGATCGGGCATGCACACCCACATGTCGATCTGGGCCGACGGCAAACCGACCTTTGCCGGCAATGAATATGCCGGGCTTTCGGAAAATTGCCTGTTCTTCATCGGCGGGGTGGTCAAGCACGCCAAGGCGCTGAACGCCTTTACCAATCCCACCACCAACAGCTACAAGCGGCTGGTGCCCGGGTTCGAAGCGCCGGTGTTGCTGGCCTATTCGGCGCGCAACCGATCGGCCGCCTGCCGGATCCCTTACGGAGCAGGCGAGAAGGCAAAGCGGGTGGAGTTCCGTTTCCCCGACGCAATGGCCAATCCCTATCTCGCCTATGCCGCGCTGCTGATGGCCGGGCTCGACGGGATTTCCAACAAGATCCATCCGGGCGAAGCGATGGACAAGAACCTCTATGACCTGCCGCCGGCCGAGCTGGCCGACGTGCCGACCGTGTGCGGGTCTCTGCGCGAGGCGCTTGAGGCGCTCGAGGCGGACCACGCCTTCCTGCTCAAAGGGGACGTTTTCACCAAGGATCAGATCGACGCCTATACCGAGCTCAA
>JBBSMH010000183.1:0-4695 GCA_038233275.1 Sphingomonadales bacterium
CATTATCACCACGGCGATGCTGACGAAGATATCGTTGAAGCCTGTGATGAGCCGGAAATGCTCCGCATCGGCGGGCAGCGCGTCTTTCTGCCCAGCGATATGCGCGCGAAACGCCTCTGCTGTCTCGCGCGGCATCACGCCCGCGGCCACGGCCGAATTGAGATCTTCCTGGCTGTACATCGCGTCTCTCTCTCTGTTTCGCGGGAAAATAGGCGCGGTGTGTTAGTTAGTCAATACGGCTCAGCGTCAGCCACGCGCAGAGCTGGGACCGCCACCGGTCACCTTCTGCATCGCGGAAAGGATATTGCCGGATTGCTCCGCGCCCGACTGCGGCGCCTTCAGATTGGAGAAATCCGAAATCTTCTCCCAATTCTCGGCAAAGCCTTCGATCGTGCGTTCGCCCTCGGGCAGCCATACGGCATCGTTCATCACCACCCATGACGAGTGGAATCCGCCCGCGCCCGCGCCGACGATGGCATTGGTCGGCGCGTCCTCGCTGACCAGGAACAGCGCCGCAGGGACGACATTGACCGGATCAAACAGCTTGAAGGCTTCCTCGGGGAATAGATCCTCGGTCATGCGCGTGCCCGCGACGGGGGAGAGCGTGTTGACCTTGATATTGTATTTTCCGCCCTCGAGCTGGAGCGTCTTGGTCAGCCCTGCGAGGCCGAGCTTCGCCGCGCCATAATTGGCCTGGCCGAAATTGCCGAACAGGCCGGTCGAGGACGCGGTCATCAGCACCCGGCCATAAGCCTGCTCGCGGAAGGTCTCCCAGCACGCCTTGGTGGCGAAGGCGCTCCCGGTAAGGTGGACCTTGACCACAAATTCGAAATCTGCGGGCTCCATCTTGACGAAAGTCTTGTCGCGCAACACGCCGGCATTGTTGATCAGGATGTGGACGCCGCCCCATTTCTGCTTTGCGTCGGCGACCATCTTCTCCATCTGCTCATATTCGGTCACGCTCGCGCCATTGGCCATGGCGGTGCCGCCGGCCTGCTCGATCTCCTCGACCACTTTGGCCGCCATGTCCGATGTGCCGGTGCCGTCGCGCGATGCGCCAAGATCGTTCACCACCACCTTCGCGCCCCTGCGACCCAGCTCGAGCGCGTATTCGCGGCCCAGCCCGCCGCCCGCGCCGGTGACGATCGCGACCTTGTCCTTGAAATCGATGGTCATGGGGAATCTCCGAATGGCTTTACGTCTAGGTCAATTGGCACGCGAACTGGCATGTTCGACCGGCGCTTGCAACCGTGGTTTCAGGGGCGGCGCAATGCCGTAGCGTCGGTTACAGCTTCTCCAGCACAGCGATAAGCTCGGGGAAGGAATTAATGGTCCCATCCGCCTCGAAGTCTTCCGGCGATCGGTCGCAATAGCCATAGCAGGCGGCGACGAATGACACCTTCGCGGCACGCGCTGCCTTCATGTCGTAACTGCTGTCGCCCACATAGACCATGCGGGGTGGGTGGGAGAGATGCGCGCCGCAGCACTCTCGCGCCCGCAGGATCGGTTCCTTCGCAGGCTTGGCGATGAACGCCCCCGAAGTGTCACGTCCCAGGCTGTCCCCGCCGATTACGCAATCGAACCGCTCCAGCAGATCGAGCGCGGCCAATACCCCGCGGGCGAAGCTCTCGAATTTGTTGGTGATCACTCCCAGCCGCACCCCGCGCGCCGACAGCTCGTCCAGCGCCTGGAGCGCGCCTGGATAGGGGCGCGTGTGGACCGCGAAGTTCTCGCCGTAGTAGGCCAACATCGCCTTGTAGAGCTTGCGGAATTCGCCGTCCTCAAGCCCGCCCTGCCGGTCGATCGCCTGCTTAAGCATCAACTTGGCTCCGCCGCCGATCAACTCGGTCGCGCTTTCCAGGGGCACGGGGACGAAACCGCCCAGAACGAGTGCGTGGTTGACTGCGGTGCCGAGATCGCGGTGCGTCTCGAGCAGGGTTCCGTCGAGGTCGAAGCCGACGATCTCGAAGGGGAAGGTCGCCATGCGGGCGCGGTGGAGGATGAGCCTTCAAACCGCAAGAGTTTGGTGGCAAGGGCCTGTTCCATGATCCAGAAACGCGAATTTGCCGCCGTCATCCTTGCCGCGGGCAAGGGCACTCGCATGAAGAGCGGCCTTCACAAGGTGCTCCATCCGATCGCCGGTCGTCCGATGCTGCATCACCTGTTGGCGACGGTCGATGCGCTCTCCCCGGCCAAGAAGGTGGTGGTGGTGGGCGCGGGCCGCGAGCAGCTCGACGAAGCTCTGCACGATCAAACCGAAACCTGCCTGCAGGAGCCCCAGCTGGGCACGGGGCATGCGGTCCAGCAGGCGGAACGCAAGCTGGAAGGGTTCAAGGGCGATGTGCTGGTGCTTTACGGCGACGTCCCCTTCGTGCGTGGCGAGACGATGCAGGCGATGCTCGACCGCCTTCATGCGGAGGACACGCCCAAGGTGGTCGTGCTCGGCTTCGAGCCGGACGAGGCGGCCCACTATGGCCGCGTGCTTGCAGACAGCGACGGCCGGATTGCAAAAATGGTCGAGTTCAAGGATGCCAGCGAGGCGGAGCGCGGGTGCCGTCTGTGCAATTCCGGCCTCATGGCAGCACGCGCGGAGGACATGTTCGACCTCCTCCGCCGCGTCGGCAACGACAATTCGCAGGGCGAATATTATCTTCCCGACATCGTCAACATCGCCATTGCCGATGGCGAGAACTGCGCTGCGGTGACGACGAATGACGCCAACGAAGTCGCGGGGATCAATTCGCGCGGCGAACTCGCCGCCGCGGAAGCTCTGTGGCAGGCGGAGCAGCGCCAGCACTGGATGGCCGAAGGTGTGACGCTACGCGCGCCCGAGACGGTGTACTTTAGCTGGGACACCGAGCTTTCGAGCGATGTGACGATCGATCCGCACGTCGTCTTCGGACCAGGTGTCAAGGTCGCTAGCGGCGCGCATATCAAGAGCTTCAGCCATGTCGAGGGCGCGACGGTGGGCGAGGGCGCGCAGGTTGGCCCCTTCGCGCGCCTCCGGCCCGGAGCGGTGCTGGAGGCAAACGCTTTCGTCGGCAATTTCGTCGAGATGAAACAGGCCGTGCTGGGCGAAGGCGCCAAGGCCAGCCACCTGACCTATCTCGGCGACGCCGAGGTCGGCGCCGGGGCCAACATCGGGGCAGGTACAATCACTTGCAATTACGATGGCTATTTCAAACACAAGACGAAGATCGGCGAGCGCGCCTTCATCGGCTCCAACAGCGCCTTGATCGCTCCCGTCACCATCGGCAAGGACGCGATCGTCGCTGCGGGCAGTGCCGTGAGCAGCGACGTCGGCGACGGCGATCTGCGCATGGTGCGCGGCGAACAGATCGTCAAACCCGGCTGGGCCGACCGCTTCCACGATGCGATGAAAAGGAAGAAGGACGCAGCGAAGAAGGGGAGCTGAACGGCCCGGAGCTGGACCGTCAGGCCGCCTCGCTCTCCCGCTGCCGGATCTCGCCGCCATCGACCTTGCGTTCCCAGTCGCGGAACTCGCTGTGGCTCAGCAGGTAGCGGTCGCGCACCTCGTGAAAATCGACCATTTCCTTGCGCACCGCGCGGACCACATCGGCTTTGCGCTGGTCGGACCAGTGGATCCGGTGGGTCTCGGGAAGGCCCGCGCGCTTGATCCGCTGGGCAATGGTTTCGTGGGGTTCATAGGGCATTTTCAATCTCCATCTTTCCCGCCCCTGAGCTCGGCAAGCTGGCGTGACTGAGTTAATCGCATCCTTGCGGAGATGGTTAATTCGAGATTGAGCATCCGGCTCGTGCATCGCGCGCGATGAAACGAGCGCTGGACGAAAAAAGGGCGACCCGCAGGCCGCCCCTTCTTCCACCGCAATTGCTGTCGCCGTTATTCTTCGACGTGTTCGGCCAGCACCGTGAGGCCATTTTCGCCCACTTCCGCGAAGCCGCCGCGCACCTCGATGCTTTCCGGAGACGCGCCCTCCTGGGCATAAATCTGGATTGCCCCGTCGCGGATGGTGCTCATCACCGGCGCGTGGCCTTCGAGCACGCCGAAATCGCCCTCGGTGCCGGGAACGACCACCATGTGGACGTCTTCGGAACGGATCAGCCGGGCCGACCATGAGGGCGAAGAAGAAGGCCCCGACCACCAGCGCCACGAGGGTGGCCCAGGCCACGACGGGATCGCTGGCCCGCTGGCGTAGACGGCGGACGGTCACGCTCAGGTAGCCGGCTAGGATCAACGCCCACAACAAAATGGAACCCTCCAGGGCCCCCCACAGCGACGCCACGGTGTAGAGCAGCGGCGTGGACCGGGAGCCGTTGGCGGCGACGTAGGCCAGTGAGAAGTCGTGTGTCACCAGCGCCCACTCCATGGCCAGGGCAGCCACCACAGCGCCGGCCAGGACGGCGAACACGCTCCGGCGGCCGACGAGCAGGAGTCGTGGGTCGCCCCGACGCAGGCCAAGCCCGAGGGCGGTGATCCCGGCCAAGGAGGCGAACAGCCCGACGGCGACCCCGACCGTACCCAGCGCCGCCCTCACCCTCGTGCTCCCAGACCGAACGACATGACGTCGTAGCTTAGAGGCTCAGCGGATCGGCGGAACTTTCTTGGGGCTAGATGGGCGGCCAGCCGAACTGAGCGAAGTAGCGCTGGAGGGGGATGAAGAATGAGCGCCAGGTGCCGGACACGAACAGTCCACCCACAGCCACGAGCAGGAC
>JBBSMH010000184.1:0-4684 GCA_038233275.1 Sphingomonadales bacterium
GAGGTGCGGCGGCTTTCGCCGTTGACAGTGAGGGCAATCATGCGGCCCGACTTAAGGCTCGCAGCGCTCCTTGCAAGCGGCGGAGTGGACATGGCGCAGGTTGAGGATGTGCCCGAGCGAGACCAGCGCGACACCGATGATCGTCAGGACCGCTTCCTTGTAGCCATGCGGCACGGCCAGCGCCCCACCCATGAAAGTGAGGCCCGTCATGGCGATGACAAAGGGCGCGGCCATGCGATGGCGCAGCGCGCCCCAGCCGATCGCGACAGCAGCTATCAGCACCGCGAACAGCAGGCCGAATCGGTGAATTTCCGGCGCGAGAAAAAATTGCCCGCCCACACCGACGCCCGTGACCAACACGATCGAGGCGAGGCAATGAAGCGCACACAAGCCCGACAGCGCGATGCCCGCACGATCGAGCCGCCGGCGAATCGGAAGGACGGCACGTTGCAACATGACCCAAGGCAGATATGTGATAATGTTACATAAGACAAGCGCGGAGTCATACCCGGATACTGCGCCGCCCTTCGCTCCGCCGTCTCGTACCGTCCGGTCGCTTGCCAGATTTGCACTTGCGCCTGCCCGCGCGCGAAACCAGAGAGACGGGCATGCAAACGACGCGCCCCGATGCCATGGCCAATTGGCTCTTTTTGGTTGCCGCTTTGGTGGTGGCGATGGTGGTGGTAGGCGGCATTACGCGACTGACCGAAAGCGGATTGTCGATTACCCAGTGGAATCTCGTCTCCGGGGCGCTGCCGCCACTCTCGCAGGCGGCGTGGGAGGCGGAGTTCGCGCTTTACCGCGCGACCGGCGAGTATCGCAACGTGACCGGTCCGGCAGAGATGGATCTTGCCGCCTTCAAGTTCATCTATTTCTGGGAATGGTTCCACCGTCTGCTCGGGCGACTGATCGGCCTCGCCTATGCGCTGCCGTTGGCATGGTTCTGGCTGCGTGGCGCTGTTCCCCGCGGGTACAAACCGCGGCTTGTCTTGCTGTTGCTGCTGGGAGCGCTCCAGGGCGTGTTCGGCTGGTTCATGGTCAGAAGCGGGCTGTCGGGCGAGATGACCGACGTCAGCCATTTCTGGCTTTCGATCCATCTCATGACCGCGCTGGTGACGCTGGCCCTGCTGGTCTGGACCGGTCTCGATCTCAAACGGATCGCTCGCATTCCCGATGCGCGCCGCGCCCGATTGCGCACTCCGGCGGTGGTGGCGGGGGCGATTCTCTTCGTCCAGCTCCTGCTTGGAGCCTGGGTGGCAGGACTTAACGCCGGGCTGGCTTCGGACAGCTGGCCGCTGATGCAGGGGCGCTTCCTCCCCGAATTCGACGCCTCGAACGGCATCTGGTGGGCCGCGACGCATGATCCCTATCTGATCCACTTCCTTCACCGCTGGTGGGCGTGGTTAGCGGTCGCTGCGCTGATATGGCTCGCCCGCGAGGTAAAGCCCTTCTCAAAGGGGGCGTCCATTGCCATCCACACCGCTTTCGGCACGCAAATTCTGCTGGGAATCGCGACGGTCCTCAGCGGAGTAGAGCTGTGGCTCGGCGTCGCACATCAGTTCGTGGGCGCGCTTCTTGTGGTGGCGACCGCATGGGGCTCCCACGTGCTCGGACGGCGCAAGTGATCGGAAAGGCCGCCTTGATCTGGTGCCCTTTCGGCAACGAAGCGGAAGCGCGTGAAACTCTCGAGCAACTTTTGAATGAGCGTCTCGTCGCCTGCGGCAATATCCTTCCCGGGGTATATTCGGCTTTCCTGTGGGAGGGAAAGCGCGACCATAGCGCCGAATGCGGGGTCTTGTTCAAGACCGCAGCAGCCCGGCTCGATGCGGCGATGACGCGGCTGGAGCACCTTCACTCCTATGATCGACCGGCGATATCCGGCTGGACTGTGCGGGCGAGCGCAGGCACAATCGACTGGCTCGAGGCGGAGACAGGGACCCGGGCGGAGACAGGGACCCGGGCGGAGGCAGGGACCCGGGGCGGAGGCAGGGACCCGGGCGGAGGCAGGGGCGGGGGCCCAGCAGGGAGAGGGGCGCAATGACAAGCGGTGATCGTCGCGACGCGCTGCGGACGATGGGCGCACTCGCGCTCGCGCCTTTGGCTGCCCTTGCGCTTCCTCCGCCTCTCGCCGTCGCCCGCAATCTCGCCCCTGCCCCTGCCGGGAATTACCGGTTAACGCGCGAGCTGGTGCGCGGGCTTTCGGATGGCGCCGAAATCGTCGTGACGCGAAGCTGGGCCTGCCGCTTCGAGCCTGTCGGAGCCGGACAGCATGTGTCGGGCGAGCAGATCGACGTCCAGGTGGCGGCGCCCTCCGTGCTTGCTCCTCTGGCGCAAATCGAGCGAGCCAGAAAGGCGAACGAGCTGTTCCCGATCCTGCTCGATCGCGCGGGCCTCATCGCGGGCCCGCCCAGCGCAGCGTCCGGCCCGGCCGTTGCGGAGGCCGTGGACGCAGCGATGAAACTCTATCGCCGGTTTCGAGCGAACGCAGCGGTGATCGAGGATGCGCGGCGCTTTATGGCCGAGCTGCAGCAGACAGCGGCGGCTATGGTCAGCCAGATACCGCGCGACCTGTTCTATCCAATTGCGGGAGAACATCGCGAAGCACGCGAAGTGCCCCTGCCTGGCGGCGCGATCGGGCGTTTCGAGGTTGTGGCATCGGCAATCGCCGATGGCCGGACCGGGCTGATGGCAAGCAGCAGCCGCGAGATTGCAACCACAGCGCACGGCAGGCGCACTCTTTCCCGCGAAACCTGGACATTGGGGCTGGCTTAACCGTCGCGCGGTATTATTTTACCTTTCCTGTAATGCCCGGAAATGCTTGACTTGCGCGGGCTTCGCCGCCATTTGGCCGACCTCGCGGCTCCCGGTGACGGATTCGCGTTCCAGCGTAGTCCGGCATCCCCGCACTGCGCGTGAACACTAGAAACGGAAAAATCTGCCATGAAGGCGCTTACGAAGGCCACCCGGTCGATCAAGCCGGCCGAGGTCGAAAAGAAGTGGCACATCATCGACGCCGACGGGCTCGTTGTCGGGCGTGTCGCCGCGATCATCGCAAATCTTCTGCGCGGCAAGCACAAGCCGAGCTACACTCCGCATGTCGATTGCGGCGACCATGTCGTGGTCATCAATGCCGGCAAGGTGAAGTTCACCGGCAAGAAACTTACCGACAAGGTCTATTACAGACACACCGGGTATCCGGGCGGGATCAAGGAAACCACCCCCGCCAAGGTGCTCGAGGGCCGATTCCCCGAGCGCGTACTTGAAAAGGCGGTCGAGCGGATGGTCCCGCGCGGGCCGCTTGGCCGGGCCCAGATGCGCGCGCTCCACCTCTACGCCGGCACCGAGCATCCCCATGAAGGCCAGCAGCCCGAGACGCTCGACGTCGCTTCACTGAACCGCAAGAACAAGGCTACCGTCTGATGGCCGAGACCGACACCAAGAACGAATCCGTCAGCGACCTGGCGGACCTCAAGGATATCGCGGGCGATACGCCCCAGGGGGATGCCGGCGATATCGCCGCCACAGCCGAAGTGCCGCTGCGTGAGCAGGAACTCGATAAGCAGGGCCGCGCCTATGCGACCGGCCGCCGCAAGGACGCTACTGCGCGCGTCTGGCTCAAGCCGGGCAGCGGCAAGGTGACCGTCAACGGCAAGGACCAGGAAGTCTATTTCGCGCGTCCCACGCTGCGGCTGATCATCAACCAGCCCTTCGCCATCACCGAACGCGAAGGCCAGTACGACATCGTCGCCACTGTCAGCGGCGGCGGGCTTTCGGGCCAGGCCGGGGCGGTCAAGCACGGCATCAGCCAGGCGCTTACCAAATACGAACCGGCGCTGCGCCCCACGGTCAAGGCCGCGGGCTTCCTCACTCGCGACAGCCGCGTGGTCGAGCGCAAGAAGTACGGCCGGGCCAAGGCGCGCCGCAGTTTCCAGTTCTCGAAGCGCTAAGACCCATCGTTTCCGATCACCGGGCAAGGGCGGCTCCGCGAGGGGTCGCCCTTTCTTGTATGTCGGCGAGACTAATGGACGGGCGGATCGACCCGGGGAATCTGGCGCACCGGGGCGACGGGTTCGCCCGGCCGCCGCGGGGGCAGGGCATTCTCGGGCACATCGTCGATCTGCATGTCGGGCGTCGCCACATCTTCAAGATTGCGGACGCGGACACAAAGCGAACGGCCGTCCCAGGTGAGTTCGTTGAAACTCGGCGGTGTCGAGCGCACCCGTTGCGACAGCGTGCCCGCGCCGATCATCCGCACCGCCCCATTGGGGGTTTGCTCGACGATATCGAAGGCATCGTGGACATGGCCGCTAATCACGGCGACCACATTTCGTTTGGCGAGTTCCGCAAGCGCCCGGCCACCTCTGTAGGTCAGCGCGGTGCCCTGGGTCCCGACCTCTCGCAGTGGATGGTGCGCCGCGACCAGTGCCGTTGTGCTCTCGGGCAGCGCGTCGATACAGGCGAGGCAGTTTTCCAGCGCGGCCCTGCTGATCCAGCCCTTCGACCAGTTGAGCCGCGGCTGCGCGCGCGCCGCGGTCTTGAGCGGCACGATCGCCAGCCCCCCGAGGTCGATCTCGCGCTCGACCAGTTCGGCCATCCCCTGGAAACGCCGGTAAGGAGCAAAGAAGCGTTCGATCGGGTTGAAATAGGGCATATCGTGATTGCCGACCTCGACCGTGACGGGAAC
>JBBSMH010000185.1:0-4646 GCA_038233275.1 Sphingomonadales bacterium
CTCCACGGCGACCGTCTCCCAGCCCCGTTCCCCTCGGGCCGGACGTCCGGCCGCGTCCCCGGCTAGACCTGCGCCTACGATACCCCACGCTGCCTTTCCCCAGATGCCGGGGGGTGAACCGGGTCCGGTGGATCTTGGAGCGCGGCGCGGGGTTGGGTATATTGGTACTACTGTTTAGTACCACGTACACCGCCGTCTGAGCCGCCGTCGCAAGCATCGCCGCGGACATGGATGATGGGCAGGATCGATGCGTAGATACCGGCCTCGGGCGGCAGCCCCGCCAGCAACGCGTACGCCAGCGACTGCGGGATCAGCATGATCGTGACGATCACCGCGGCGACCAGGTCTCCGCCCAGTTCGTCGCGCCCATAGCTGCGGCCCCATTCGAGCACCGGCAGGTATCTGGCGAGGCGGCGCATCGGCATCAGATCTCGACGGGCAGGCCCGCCTTTTCCAGCCGGCCATCCCACCATCGATCACTGTCGCCTCATAACCCATCTGGCGCAGGCTGTCGGCGGCCAGCGCTGCGCGGGCACCCGAGGCGCAGAGCACGTGCACCCGGCTCTCGGACTGTCGCTTGGCCGTGAGGCGATCGTTGCCCTTGCCGGTCTCGGGGTCGGCCTGACTTTCGAGCAGGCCGCGCGGAATATGCAGCGCGCCGTCGATGACGCCGTCGCTCTGCAACTCCGCCGCTTCACGCACGTCGAGGATGAGATCCCCGCTTTCGGTCGCTGCCTGCGCCTGGGCCGGAGCGACGGACTGAACGCTGGATTTCGCGTCCGTGACCAAGTCTTTCATGGATTTCGCCATCATGGGTCTCCTTCAAAACTTGTTGACGGGGATCTTCAGGTAATGCGCGCCGTCGTCCTCGGCCTCCGGCAGCCGTCCGCCGCGCAGATTGACCTGCAGCGCCGCGAGCATTCGGTCGGGCAGCGACAACGTCGCGTCGCGTGCCTCGCGGATCTTGATGTAGTCGGCTTTGCCGGTGCCATCCTTCACATGGATGTTGCGGGCCTTGTGTTCGGCCACGGTAGCTTCCCATGCCGGCTCATCCCGGCCTTCGGCACCGTAGTCGTGGCCGACGAAGAGGCGCGTGTCGCCTGGCAGTTCCAGGATCGCCTGGAGCGAATTCCACAGATCCTCCGTGGTGCCGCCGGGAAAATCGGCCCGCGCGGTGCCGCTGTCGGGCTGCATCAAGGTGTCGTGGACAAAGGCCGCGTCGCCGCAGACATAGGTGATCGAGCCCAAGGTATGCCCGGGGGAGAGCATCACCCGCATGTCGAGGTCGCCCACCCGGAAGGTGTCGCCATCGGCGAAGAGGCGGTCGAAGTCGGTGTGCGGATCGAAGGCGTCAGGTGTGTTGTAGTAGTCGCGCCACAATCCGGCGATCTCCCTCACCTTCTCGCCAATGGCGTTCGGCGCACCGGTCCGCTCCTTCAGCCGGGCCGAGGCCATGAGGTGGTCTGCATGGGGGTGGGTGTCGAGCACCCATGCGACGGTCAGGCCATTCTCCCGCACGAGGTCCAGCACCTGCTCCAGACTGCCGTCATCGGTGGCACAGCTCGCCGGATCGAAATTCCACACGACGTCGATCAGCGCCGCCTTCTTCGTCGCCGGATCGGCGCAGATATACTGGATCGAGCCGGTATCGGGCTCGTAGATGCCCCAGACGTCGGGGCTTCCGGCCCCGTTCGAGGGCGAGTGCCGCACGATGCGTTGCTTCAGCTGGGATCGTTCGGACATCGCTTACGCTCCTTTTACCTGGAAGAGATCGAGGGATTTCGAGGCACCGCCCAGCACGATGCCGATCAGCATCGCGGGCAGGAACACCAGGATGCCCGGACTGGCCATGGCGAGCGACGTAAAGGCCGGCCCCGGACAGAAGCCGCCGAGGCCCCAGCCGATGCCGAAGATTGCGGCTCCACTCAGCAGCGGGGCGTCGATGGCGGTGGCAGTGGGATTGTCAAAGGCCGGCGCGATTACCGGTACCGAGCGCCGCCACACCAGACGATAGCCGATGAAGGCCGTCAGCGAGGCCCCACCCATCACGAAGGCGAGGCTCGGATCCCAGGCGCCGAAGATGTCGAGAAAGTTCAGGACCTTTGCCGGATCGGCCATTCCCGACAGGATGAGACCGAGACCGAAGATCAGGCCTGAAAGTAATCCCATTGCAATCCGCATGATGGCCTCCTCAGACGACGTGGCGCAGAAAGGTGGTGGTGAGGATTGCGGTTGCGAGGAAGGTCACAACCGCCGCCATTGATCGCGGCGATAACCGCGCCAATCCGCAGACCCCGTGTCCCGAGGTGCAGCCTGACCCCAGCGACGTGCCAAAGCCGACCAGCAGGCCGGCCAGCGCCATTCCCAACAGGCTTTCGGGAACCGCCTGCTGCGGCCAGTCGCCGGTCGCCAGCAGGACAGTGACAGGCGCTGAGACCAGCCCGGCGAGGAAGGCAATGCGCCACCCCCGATCGGAGGGACCGCTTACGCCTGGCAAAATACCAATAAGCCCCTTGGTGATACCTGAGATTCCAGCAATCTTGCCAAAGAGCCCCATCACCATGACGGCACTCAGTCCGATCAGAATACCGCCGGAGAGCGATAGCCAAGGGGTGAAGTCGGTCGAAACCACTGGATCCATGGACACCTGCTCCTGTGCAATTCAGTTGCGCTCAGACTGATTCACCGCTATATATAATATATGTCTAAATTAGGCAATCCTGATACAAAAAAAGCTTCGCTCTCGGTTGCCGAGCTTCAGGGGCGCGCGGCCGAGGTGGCGGTGCAATTGGCGCTGCTGTCCAATGCACATCGGCTGATGGTTCTCTGTCAGCTACTGGAGGGTGAGCGCTCGGTAGGCAACCTGCAATCCCTGCTCGGCCTCAGCCAGTCGGCACTTAGCCAGCACCTTGCGAAACTGCGCGACGCCGGGATGGTCGCGACCCGGCGCGAAGCCCAGACGATTTACTATCGCATCGCCGATCCGCGAATCCGTCAGATGATCGACGCGCTGTATCGGATCTACTGTCTGCCGGAGTGATCGGCGCAGGGCCAACGGATTGTGGCGGTTCTTCTCCGCTCCACCACCGTCAGAACGAAAGATTGCGCCTCATGCGGTCTTCGCCGTCAGACGCGAAATGGGATCATCTTTCTGCGCTCAGCGTTGCCGGCGGAGATGAGGACCACCGTCTCATTGGCCTCAGCGATCGCGTTGCGCCGGGGGGATGCCTGCCGTATCTGTCGGTCGCAACCGGAACCATGTTGAGGCTCAGATCGGAGACGCGGGTGTCAGCTGGACATACTCATGCTGCAGCCTTCGGTCGGCACCTCCCGATGCTCAGCAATATGGAGCCCTGGATAGGTGGCGCGGGATGGGGCAAGTTCGCTCTCCGCAGAATGTGCCGGACGCGCGGGGGAAACCTGGTGAAGATCGCTGCCAAACTTGAAGGTTCCCAATAGCCATGCAGCCGTCGCCATCCTCGGACGATACCCAGCCTCCTATCCGGGATTATGCCCTGATCGGCGATTGCCATGGAGCAGCCCTCGTCTCCAGAAGCGGCAGTATCGACTGGTGTGCGTTGCTGCGCGTCGATGGCGACCCGATGTTCTTTCGTCTGCTCGACTACAAGCGCGGGGGGGCGTGGGATCTGCACGTAGACGGAGCGGCGCGCACGACCCGGGCCTACCTGCCGCGAACCAACATCCTGCGCACGCGCTTTGAGACCCGCACCGGAACGCTCGAGGTGCTGGACTTCATGCCGGTCGGAAGATCCCGCGACGCCGGCACGCACGACTACGTCACCCTGAATGCACCGGGCTGGCTGATCCGCCGCGTGAACTGCATCGCCGGCTCCGTCCACGTCACATCGCGCTTTGCCCCCCGTGCCGGCGGCTTCTCCACCGAGCCGCCGGACCTCGAGATCCGAAAGACGGGTATCTCGTGTCCCGGCGGGACGCACCTCTGGTGCGATGGCGATGTCCGGCTCGAGGGAGGGGACGCGGTCATCGAGTTCGATCTCGACGAGGGCCAGAGCCAGAGCATGGTCCTGACCGCAACCGAAGCGCTCGGCGATCCACGGGAACGGGCAGACGCGCTGTTTGAGACAACCAGAGCCTTCTGGACGGAATGGACCGCATATTCTCGCTACCGCGGCCCCTATACCGAAGCCGTCTGGCGGAGCGCGCTGACGCTCAAGCTCCTGACCTATGCACCAACCGGAGCGCTCGTGGCTGCACCCACCACATCGCTCCCCGAGGAAATCGGTGGCGGGCGGAACTGGGATTATCGCTTCTGCTGGATGCGCGACGCCACCTACGCGCTCTTTGCGCTGTCGGCGCTCGGCTACAGCGGCGAGGGGCGGCGCTTCACCAACTTCCTGACGCGCGCCTGCCTGCGCGAGGGATCGGTGATGCGGATCATGTACGGCATCGACGGGGATCCGTTCCTGCCCGAGCGGCGTCTCGACCATCTGACCGGCTACCGCGGGAGCCGCCCGGTCCGCGTCGGAAACGAGGCCGCCGAACAGCGCCAGCTTGACGTCTTTGGCGAGGTGCTCGACTGGGCGGAGCTGCGCCTCTGTCTGGGCGAGCGTCTGGGGGCGGACGAAAAGGCGCTGTTCGCGGCGATCGCGGATCACGTGTGCCAG
>JBBSMH010000186.1:0-4615 GCA_038233275.1 Sphingomonadales bacterium
CTTCTACTTCGAGCCCGAGGGCGCGGGTCGGCTGCTCGCCTGCCCCATGGACGAGACTGCGAGCGAGCCCTGCGACGCGCAGCCCGAGGAAGAGGACATCGCGCTCGCCGCCTGGCGGATCGAGCAGGCGACGACGATGCAGGTGCTGCGGATGGCGAGCAAATGGGCGGGTTTGCGAACTTTCGCCCGCGACCGCCTGCCAGTGGCCGGCTTCGCATCCGACGCGCCCGGCTTCTTCTGGCTGGCGGGACAGGGCGGCTTCGGCCTGCAAACCTCGCCGGCCATGGCGCTTGCCGTGGAAGCGCTGGTTACCGGCGGGGACTGGCCGGAGGAACTCGCCGAGCGTGGCGTAACCGCCGAAGATCTGTCGCCGGCCCGGCTGCGCTGAGACGTCCCTAATTCATCAGCACCAGCTCTTCGGCCATGGTCGGGTGGATCGCGCAGGTGGCGTCGAAGTCGGGTTTGGTGAGCCCTGCCTTCACCGCCACCGCGGCGGCCTGCATCATTTCGGGCGCATCGGGAGCGATCATGTGGATGCCCACGATCCGGTCGTCCGCCGCATCGCAGACCATCTTGAACAGGCTGCGCTCGTTGCGGCCCGCCAGCACATTCTTCATCGGGCGGAAATCGGACTGGTAGACCCTCACCGCGCCGAGGCGGTTTCTTGCTTCGCCCTCGGTCATGCCGACCGCGGCGATCGGCGGATGGCTGAACACCGCGCTGGGGATGCAATTGTGGTCCACCGCCACCGGGTCGCCCTTGCCGAATACGGTGTCGGCGAAGGCCTGCCCCTCGCGGATGGCCACCGGGGTCAACTGGACACGATCGGTCACGTCGCCGACCGCGTAAATGTGATCGACATTGGACTTGCTGAAGCGGTCGACGATGATCTCGCCCCGTTCTCCGGTCTCCACGCCCGCCATGTCGAGGCCGAGCCCCCTTGTGTTGGGTACACGGCCGGTGGCGAACAGCACCAGATCGGCGCGCTGTTCCTCGCAGCCGGTCAGCTTGACGAGGAATCCACCCTCCTCGCACGGCTCGATGTGCTCGAACTGCGTGTTGAACTCGAAGTGGATGCCCTTCATGATCGAGATCTGCAGCAAGCGGTCGCGCACGGCCTCGTCATAGCCGCGCAGCAGCACGTCGGAGCGGTTGACGATCGTCACCTTGCTGCCGAATTCGTTGAAGATCCCGGCGAATTCATTGGCAATGTAGCCGCCGCCCGCGATGATCACGCGTTCGGGCAAGGCATCGAGATGGAACACCTCATTGCTGGTGATCGCGTGCCGCGATCCTTCGAATTCGGGCACATACGGATGCGCGCCGGTGGCGATGAGGATATGCGCGGCCGTGACCACCTTGCCGCTCGCCAGCGTGATCTCGTGTTCGCCCGTTAGCTGGGCGCGCTCCTCGAAAATGTCGACGTCGTGGTTGCCGAGCGTCTCGGAATAGAGCCCGCTCAGCCGGTCGACTTCGGCGAGAACATTGTCGCGCAGCTTGATCCAGTCGAATTTCTTGCTGCCGATCTCCCAGCCGAAGCTGGCGCAATCCTCCAGATCCTCGGCGAAATGCGCGCCATAGACGAACATCTTCTTGGGCACGCAGCCGCGGATGACGCAGGTGCCGCCCACCCGGTGCTCTTCCGCGATGGCGACCTTCGCGCCGTGTCCTGCCGCAATGCGGCTCGCGCGCACGCCGCCGGACCCCGCGCCGATGGTGAAGAGGTCGTAGTCGTATTCTTTCGATGTGTTATTCGATCTGTTGATGGCGGCCATCAAGACGCTCCTGTTTCAGAGCGCGCGATATGGCGAGGTCGCCCCCTCAGGGCAACCGGCGCCTCAATTGCGCGGCGGCTCCTCCGCGGCGAGGCGGCGCGCGACAGTCGCGGTCTGGAACACGAACAGCGCGATGAGCCCCACGCCGACAGACCCGACAAACAGGTCGAAGCCGTTGAGGTTGCTCACCAGCGGGTGCTCCTCGCCGAAGTAATACATCGCCATGGTGAGCGCGATCAGCACCATTCGCATCTCGGTGGGCCCGGCATTCATGTAGGACAGGCGCAATTCGCCCAGCACGCGAACCGAAAGGAAAGCGTGGATCGACATCAGCAGATATCCCGCCAGCGCGACGAGAGCGACCTCGAGTAGGACGTAGGGCGTGAGGCCGATGCCCACCACCAGCAGCACGGTCGCCAGGCCGTCACAGCTGTGGTCGAGAAAATAGCCGTAGCGCGGCCGCTCGATCTTGCGGAAGCGCGCCAGGCTGCCATCGAGCGAATCCCCGAACCAGTGGACCACGTAGCCGCCCACCGCCAGCCACAACCAGTCGCGATCGAGATTGCTGCCGAGATAGCCGGCAAAGACCATGACGGCCCCGACCATGCCGAAGGCGGTCAACCGGTCGGGGGTAACCCAGCGCGGCAGCCGCGCGCACAGATAGTTGAGGATACGGCGCTCGACTGTCGCCACCAGGTTTTCCTGGATACGCTCGATGGGCAATTTGCTTGGCTTGTCGGCAGGATGCACGATCAGGACTTTTCCGCGAAACGATTAATCTGCCGCCCCAATGCACCGCCGCAGCGATGCTGTCCAATCTGTCGGAGGTCAGCCGCGGCCGGCGCCGCCCCCCCGCCGCCGGCTACGGCTGCGCCCGCCCCCGCCGTGATCGCGCTTGCCCGGCGAAGCGCCCTCGGGCCGGCCGGTGCGGCTTGAATGCTTCCGGTTGGGTCTGCGGCTGGCCGATTCCCCGGTCGGACGCACCTTCGGCCTGGCCATACGCTGTCCCGGCGCCGCCCGCTTGGTCGGGCCGACGCCTTCGACCACCGCGCGGAAATTATCGGGCAGCGGCAGCCGCTCGAATTCCGCATCGGTGTTCTTGCGGATGTCCTTCAGATAATCGCGCTCGTCCTCGGCGCAGAAGGCGATGGCGATGCCATCTCGGCCCGCGCGCGCGGTGCGCCCGATACGGTGGACATATTGCTCGGCCACGTTGGGCATCTCGTAATTGATCACATGGCTGACGCCGGGAATGTCGATCCCGCGCGCGGCGACATCGGTCGCCACCAGGATCGGCGTCTTGGCGCGCTTGAACTCGTCAAGTGCACGTTCGCGCTGCGGCTGGCTCTTGTTGCCGTGAATGGCGTTGGCGGGAATGCCGCACTGGGCGAGCTTTTTCACCACGCGGTCACAGCCGTGCTTGGTTCGCGCGAATATCAATACCCGCTCGAGCTTGCCGGGAACGGCATGCCGCTCGCCGAGGATCATTTCGAGCAGCGTCTGCTTTTCGTCCTGCTGGACCATGAACAGATACTGGTCGACCCGCTCGGCGGTAGTCGCCGACGGCGTGACGCTGACATGGACCGGATTGCGGCAGTATTTGCCCACCAGTTCCTTGATCTGCGCGGGCATGGTGGCGGAAAAGAACAGCGTCTGGCGATCGTCGGGCACCAGTTGGCTGATCCGCCGCAGCGCATGGATGAAGCCCAGGTCGAGCATCTGGTCCGCCTCGTCGAGGATGAGGATTTCCACACCCGAAAGCTGGAACGCCTTCTGGTCGATCAGGTCGAGCAGCCGCCCGGGCGTCGCGACGAGGATGTCGGTGCCGCGGTGGAGCTTGTTGCGATCCTTGCCGACCGAAGTGCCGCCGACGATCGAATGGACCTTGAGGCCGGCCAGCGCGCCGTAATCCTTGGCGCTCTGGGCGATCTGCCCGGCGAGTTCGCGCGTCGGCGCGAGCACCAGCATGCGGCAGGACTTGAACGGCGTCTGTTTATCGGCGCCGCGTAGCCGGTCGATGCTCGGAAGCATGAAGGCGGCGGTCTTGCCGGTGCCGGTCTGGGCGATGCCCATCAGGTCGCGCCCTTCGAGCACAGGCGGGATCGCCTGCGCCTGGATCGGCGTGGGAACGGTATAGCCCTTCATGTCGAGGGCCTGGAGCACGGGCTGTGACAGCCCGAGGTCTTTGAATTCTATAGTCATTTTAAGTATCTAACTCGCAAAGTATGCGGAGAGCGCGCAACCTTGCAGGCGCGCGCCATCGCGGGGTTCAAAACGACCCGCGTGAAAAGGGAAGTCTTTTGGAAAAGGACCGAAGGGCTGCCGGGGGAGGCTTTGTCAGGCCACCCGCTTCACGCTGGCGCGCGCTTCGATGGGGTGCATGTGGAGATGTTGCGCGGGAAAGTCAATTTGTTTCGCGGGTGGGGGCGTCTGGGACTGCTCCGAGGACGCAGCCCACCTCGCATCCCAGCGAAATTCACCCATCATCGCAACGGGCTCCACTTTCGTCTTCCCGGTAAATGCGCGCGGCAGCTTACGACCATGTGGGGACGTCAACATCGGCTCAATTCAACCCGCCTTGCGTTTGCTAACATTCGGCAATGATGTCATAACCGAGACATGCCGGAACAGTCGTTTGCTAATGAAATCAAACAGCTTCTCAATCTCCACCTTGCTCGCAGCCACAAGCGGAAAGGCAGACTGGATTTGGCAAGGCAACGATTGGAAAAGGCGCTTGCGTTCGGCGATCAATCTTACGTGTTCTTATGTGCACTGGCATTTGGCGCAATTCTTGAGATTGAGGAAGGCCACAGTGAGGCAGCTCGATTGCGTTTTGAGGA
>JBBSMH010000187.1:0-4568 GCA_038233275.1 Sphingomonadales bacterium
TCGAGGATTTTGGGCCACGGCACCATCACGCCGAGGTCCACGACGTCGTAGCCATTGCACTGCAGCACCACGCCGACGATGTTCTTGCCGATATCGTGAACGTCGCCCTTCACCGTGGCCATGACGATCTTGCCCTTCGCCTTGCGCTCCGCCTCGGGCAGAAGATTCTTCTCCGCCTCGATGAAGGGAATGAGGTGAGCGACCGCCTTCTTCATCACGCGCGCCGATTTGACCACCTGCGGCAGGAACATCTTGCCGCTGCCGAACAGGTCGCCGACCACGTTCATGCCGTCCATCAGCGGCCCTTCGATGACCTCGATCGGGCGACCGCCTGCGGCGGCGACCAGTTCACGGGCCTCTTCGGTATCGGCCACGACATGCGCGTCGATCCCCTTCACCAGCGCGTGCTCTAGCCGGCGCTTGACGTCCCAGCCGCGCCATTCCTCGGCGGCCTTTTCGTCGGCCGCCGATTTTCCCTTGTAGCTTTCTGCCAGCTCGATGAGCCGCTCCGTGGCATCGGGGCGGCGCATCAGGATCACGTCCTCGCACGCCTCGCGCAGCGCCGGATCGATCCGGTCGTAGATCTCGAGCTGACCCGCATTGACGATCGCCATGTCGAGCCCGGCGGGTATCGCGTGGTAGAGGAACACCGAATGCATCGCGCGGCGCACGGTCTCATTGCCGCGAAAGCTGAAACTCAGGTTGGAGAGGCCTCCGCTCGTCTGGGCATATGGGCAAAGCGCCTTGATCTCCGCCACCGCCTCGAGAAAGTCGAGACCGTAGCGGTCGTGCTCCTCGATACCCGTCGCCACGGCGAAGATATTGGGATCGAAGATGATGTCCTCGGGCGGGAAGCCGATGCCCGTGAGGAGCGTGTAGGCGCGCGAGCAAATCTCCACCTTGCGTTCTTTGGTATCCGCCTGGCCTATCTCGTCGAAGGCCATCACCACCACCGCTGCGCCGAAATCCATGCATTTGCGCGCTTGTTCGAGGAAAGGCTCCTCCCCCTCCTTCATGCTGATCGAATTGACGATCGGCTTGCCCGAGACGCATTTGAGGCCAGCTTCGATAACCTCCCATTTCGAGCTGTCGATCATTACCGGGACGCGAGCAATGTCGGGTTCGGCGGCGATCAGCTTGAGGAAGGTTTCCATCGCCGCGCGCGAATCGAGAAGGCCTTCGTCCATATTGACGTCGATCACCTGCGCCCCGTTCTCGACCTGCTGGCGAGCCACCTCGACGGCGCTCCCAAAGTCGCCAGCCATGACGAGCTTCTTGAATGCGGCCGAGCCGGTGACATTGGTGCGCTCGCCGATATTGATAAAGCGGGCGCCCGAATCCTTTGCCGTCATGTCGGACATTCAGGCAGCGATCGTGAAAGGTTCGAGACCGGCCAGGCGCATTTGCGGGCCGATCCGCGGCGGTATGCGCGGCGCGACATCCTCCACAGCCCGAGCGATGGCCGCGACATGCTCCGGCGTCGATCCGCAGCAGCCGCCCAGCGCATTGACCTTGCCACCCGTGGCCCACAGCGCGGTAAGGCCAGCGGTGGTCTCGGGAGTCTCGTCATATTCGCCGAGGTCGTTGGGCAGGCCGGCATTGGGATAGGCCATCAAATAGGTGTCCGCGATGTCCGAAAGCAGCTGGACGTGCGGCCGCAGCTGCTCCGCGCCGAAGCTGCAATTGAGCCCGATGGTCAGCGGCCTGGCATGGCGCACCGTGTTCCAGAACGCCTCCACCGTATGGCCGGAAAGGTTGCGCCCCGAAAGATCGGTCAGCGTGAGCGAAATCATCAGCGGAATGTCGCACTGCAGCTCCCGCTCAAGCTCCTTCACCGCCATGACCGCGGCCTTGCAATTGAGCGTGTCGAATACGGTTTCGATCAAAACGAAATCCACCCCGCCATCGATCAGCGCGGCGCATTGTTCGCGGTAGACCTCGACCATTTCGTCGAAGGTCACTTCGCGAAAGCCGGGGTCCTCAACCTCCGGCGATAGCGAAAGCGTCTTGTTGGTGGGCCCCACCGCCCCCGCCACGAAACGCGCCACCCCGTCATCACGCGCATCGATCGCTGTCCGGGCAATCCGCGCGGCGGCAAGATTGATCTCGCGCACCAGGCCTTCGGCGCCATAGTCCGCTTGGCTGATGCGGTTGGCGTTGAACGTGTTGGTGGCGAGAATATGCGCGCCTGCATCGATATAGCTGTCGCAAATCCGGCGTACGACGTGCGGCTGCGTCAGATTGACCAGGTCGTTGTTGCCCTTCTGGTCCCGCTCGAGCCCCGTCTGGCCGGCGTAATCTTCGGCCGCGAGCTTTGCGCGCTGGATCTCGGTGCCGTAGGGCCCGTCCTTGATCAGAATGCGCTGTGCCGCCGCGCGCTCGAATTCTTCGCGTCTGCTCATGCCTCTTCTTCCGTCGGTCGCAGGCCAAGCATATGGCAGATGGCGTAGCTCAATTCGGCGCGGTTGAGGGTGTAGAAGTGAAACTTTCGCACGCCGCCCGCATAGAGGCGGCGGCACAGCTCGGCGGCAATAGTCGCGCTGACGAGCTGGCGCGCGGCCGGGCGCTCGTCGAGTCCTTCGAAAATGCCCTCCATCCAGTCGGGTATCGCGGTTCCGCAAAGGCCCGACATGCGCTGGACCGCTCCGAAGCTGAGCACGGGCATGATGCCCGGCACGATCTCGCCTTCGATCCCCGCTCCGGCGGCCTTGTCGCGAAACTCGAAGAAACATTGCGGGTCGAAGAAGAACTGAGTGATCGCGCGGCTCGCCCCCGCATCGAATTTGCGCTTGAGATTGTCGAGATCGCTCTGTGCGTCGGGAGAATCGGGGTGCACTTCCGGATAGGCGGCAACCGAGATTTCGAAGGGCGCAACCTCGCGCAGCCCCGCAATCAGCTCGGCGGCATTGGCATAGCCGCCCGGATGGGGCGCATATTTGGCCGCACCGTCGGGGGAATCGCCGCGCAGCGCGACGATATGCCGAACGCCATCGTCCCAATATTCACGCGCCACTGCATCCACTTCGTCCCGGGTCGCCTCGACACAGGTGAGATGCGCTGCCGCACGAAGATCGGTTTCGGCCACGATCCGCCGGATGGCGGCATGGGTCCGCTTGCGAGTGGACCCGCCCGCGCCGTATGTCACGGATACGAATCGCGGCCCAAGCGGGGCAAGCGTCTTTATGCTGGCCCACAAGGTCTCGGCCATGGCGGCCGTCTTCGGGGGGAAGAACTCGAAGCTCACTTCGATGTCGCCCGGTAGGCCCGAGAAGAGAGGGGCTTCCAACGCGCGCTGCGCTTCGCGCATTTGGTCGAGAGTCGGGCTCATGACGCGATCCTTCCCTCGGCTTCGCGCCTGCGCCCGACCCATATCTTCACCACGAGTTCGCCATCGTCGAGCGCGATAGGTTTGCGGCAATCGAAGCCGGTCCGGTCGAACAATTCGGCCAGCTGCGCGTCGGAAAAGCCGAGCCGCGCATGGGCATGCCGATCGCGCAGTTCCTCGCGCTGGTGTGCGGCGAAATCGACGATCGCGATGCGGCCGCCGCCGCGCGTGACCCGCGCCGCTTCGGCCAGCGCGCGCACCGGCGCTTGCGCGAAATGCAGGACCTGGTGGAACAGCACCGTATCGAAGCTGGCGGGTGCGAAAGGCAGGCTTTCGAAATCGCCCTGCACCAACTCCACCCGCTCCGCATCGAGATGCTGCAGTTTGGCCCTGGCAACGCGCAACATGGCCAAGCTCTTGTCCAGAGCGACGATATGCTCTGCGCGTTCAGCGAAGAGTTCCGCCATCCTGCCAGTGCCCGTACCGATGTCGAGCAGGCGGCCCAGCGGAGTGTCGAGGAGCGCCTGCGCGAGCGCCGCCTCGACCAGATCGTCGGAGGTGTGCAGCCGGCGCACCTCATCCCAATCGTGCGCGTGCGCGGCAAAATAGGCAGCGGCCTGAACCTCGCGCGAGGCGCGGATTTCGGCGAGGCGGCGACGATCCTGCGCACATAGCTCTCCAAAGCCGGGATCGTCTTGCTCGGCCCTGGCAAGCAGCGCCGACAACGCTTCTGCCGACGCGGCCTTGCCAGCCAGCGCGGTGCCTGCGCGCAGAAACACCCAACTCCCTTCGCGTCGCCGCTCGGCCAGCGCAACGTCGCACAGGATACCGATATGGCGCGATACACGCGGCTGACTTTGCCCCAGCACCTGGGCGATCTCCCCCACCGCCAACTCCATCGAGCCGAGCAGTCGCACGATACGCAGACGCGTCGCATCGCCCAGAGCGCGGAAGATTGGCTCGATCTGCATGAGCAGGCGATATAAAGACATTATTATATCTGTAAATTGCCTTTTCGGAGTTAAGGTTGGCCTTGTGGCGCCAATCACCTTATGGCGCCACGCACCGCGCATGCAGATGGGGTTCGCAGTTCCATGAATTTGTGCCGCCCGCGCTCAAATTGTTCCCCGTCAGCAGTCACCAACTTCATCAACGGAGTGGGCCAGGGTCCGACCCGCTTCCTGCATGACGGCGATGCGCTCGTGACCGAGTTCAACAGCGCGGGCACGGTGCTGCGGCGTCA
>JBBSMH010000188.1:0-4472 GCA_038233275.1 Sphingomonadales bacterium
CGCGGGCACGCTCAAGCTTGGCGACCGCGCCTTCCTCGCAGAGATCGAGAAACGCATGGGGGGACTGTTCGGTGCGATCACCGCTGTTGGTCCGCGATCTTCTTTCCCACTCGGCTTTCACCACACCGCGAAGATCACCGGCCGCCGTCTCGCGCTGGTCGGCGATGCCGCGCACGGCATTCATCCGATTGCGGGCCAGGGCCTCAACCTCGGCCTGCGCGATGCAGGGGCGCTGGTCGAAGTGCTGGACGAGGGAATGCGGCTCGGTCTCGATCCAGGCGATGCCCAATTGCTCGCCCGTTACGAACGTTGGCGAGGACTCGATGCTTTCATGGTGGCATTGGCGACCGATGGGCTGACCCGCCTCTTCGGTGTACCTAGTGAAAGCGCTTCTGCCATCCGCCGCCTTGGCATGGCCGGGGTGCAGCGGATGCCGCTGCTCAAGCGCTGGTTCATGGATGAAGCGCGCGGAATGAGCGGGGATTTGCCCGAACTGCTTCGCGCCTGATTATTCCTCTGCCGGGCTCGGCTGTTCGATCCGGTTTCCGCTTCCGTCCCTCAGCATGCGCGGTTCGAGCACGGCCGAAGTCTCGATCAGATCGAGCGCGCGCTGCGCGGCGGCATAGCGCTCGGCATCCGAAATCCAGTCCGCCGCACTGTCCGCGCCGGGCAATTTCTTGACTTCCTCGACCGCCGCTTCGACCCGCCCGCTTTCGAGGAACAGGCGTGCACGCTCGAGCCGCCGTTGCGGTTGGGGCGAGGGCGTGCTTTCGCGCCGCACGACGAATAGCTGCGAGAGCTCGTTCCTGAGCAGGCTCCACGAAAACTCGCGATTGGCTTCGGACAATTCGGGAGCGAGACCGTTCAGCCGTGCGATCAACCCGTCCATGGTGACCGGATCGCGGCTGAAACCGATGATCGTGGCGACCGCATTGGGCAGGGCGTCGCCGAAGCGCAACCGCAGCTGATCGGCGAGGAAGCCGAGTTCGGCGCCGCGCTCAAGCGCGCGCCGGATGGCAAAAGCGATCAGCAGGGCTTCCGCACGCGCAGCATTCCCCGCTGCGGCCTGCGCCTGAAGGTCCAGACGTGCGAGCCGCTGTTCGGCCGCCGCCAACCGCTGGTCGATTCCGCCCTGCTGCTCGGCAACGCGCTCTACGGCTTCCTGTGCCGCCTCGCTCGCGGTCGCGGTCGGCGTGGGGCGCGGTGCCACATCGGGGCCCGCTGCAACCGTCTCTGGACTAGCGATCGGCACCGCTGGATCGAGGGCAGGGGCGTCGTCCTGACTGAAACGATAGACGGCATATCCGGCCACCGCGCCGCCGAGCAGGAAGGACCCCGCCAGCGCCAGCAGCACGGGGCGCATGGCGGCAGGCTTGCGCCGGATATTGAGATTGTCGTCCATCGCGTCCCGTTCTGCGTAATTCCTGCCGCGCGCGGCGATCTGCGATCCCCTAGCGCGCGTTCTTGCACAAAGGTTCGGCCAAGGCCAGCAATGCGGCATCGGTGGGAAGCGGGCATATATCGACCGCGCGCCACCCCCCACCCGCCCGTTCGGCCACGCGTGGAGCAAGGGCGATGATACTTATGAGCGAGCGATGGAGGCCCAGCCGATCGCATTCACCGCAAAAGTGCTCTGCCGCAGCCCCCGAATGCAGCGCGACCACCCCGCCTTTGCGCAGGTCTGCGGCGATGCGCTCTGGAAGCGGCAGTGCACGTGTCCCATAGACGATCCGCTCGTCGATTTCGAAACCCCCGGTTGGCCGTAGTTGCACGCGTGTCTGGCCCGTAAGGCGCAGCAGCCGCCGGAACCTTTCCTCGAGCCTATCGACAAGCGCCTGCATTCCGCGCGCGCCTATCTCCTCCACTTGAAAATCGCTCGCGCCAGCGGCTTCGGCTGTGGCTGCACCGACCGCAAGGACGGGAAGCGAAGCCAAATCTTTCAGGCCCTCCCCACCGTAACGGAACGCGTTCGCGCTGCCTGCCAGGATCGCATCGTAGCCGCTCGCGTTCGGCACGCTCCAGTCGACCGGCTCGACCGCGAACAGCGGCTCCCCCGCCACGCTCAGCCCCCTCTCGCGGGCCGCTGCGGCTGTCGAAGACCAGCCCGGCTCGGGCCGCAGGATGGTAAGGGGAAACCTCACAGACTGCGACCAAAGAGCGACGCAACCACCTCTGGCGCCTCGGCCAGCATTCTGCCCCCCAGTTGACGCGGCGCATCGAGGTCGTCTGCAGCAAATTCCACCTGCTCTTCGATCCGCACTGCGCCGTCAGCGCTGTAGATTGCCGCGCGCAGCGCAATCCGCCCACGGGCTTGATCGCTCAGCACCGCGATCGGGCTATGGCAAGAGCCGCCCAGCCCTTCGAGCAGTGCGCGTTCTCCGAGCACCTCTGCCCGGCTGGACTGATGGTCGACAGCGCTGAGCAATTCGCGCGTGCGGTCATCGTCGCTGCGGCATTCGATCCCTATCGCGGCCTGCGCCGGGGCGGGGAGCCACACTGCCGGGTCGAGCCGCGTGCCCACGCCCTTCTCGCCCAGCCTTTCGAGCCCCGCCGTCGCGAGAAAGGTCGCCTGCACTTCGCCCGCAGCTAGCTTGGCCAGGCGGGTGGACACATTGCCGCGGAAAGTGACGACTTTGCAGTCAGGCCTCGCATGGAGCAATTGTGCGGCGCGCCGCGGCGCGCTGGTTCCCACGACGGCGCCGGGTGACAATTGTGCAACCGAAGCGGCGCCCAGCAACACGTCGGCCTTGTCGGCGCGCGGCAGGATCGCGCCAATCGCGAGCCATTCCGGACGCAGCGTCTCGACATCTTTCATCGAATGGACCGCGGCGTCGATCCGCCCTTCGGAAAGCCATTTGTCCAGCTCGCGGGTCCATAGCGCCTTGCCGCCGATCTCCGCCAGTGGGCGGTCGGCGATCCGGTCCCCGATGGCGAGCACGGGCACCAGTTCGACCGCATTCTCTTGCCAGCCGTAAGCCTCGCACAGCCGAGTGCGCGCTTCCTGTGCCTGCGCCATGGCGAGCGGCGAGCGACGGGTGCCGAGGCGGAGCTTGGGATTGGCGGGCATAGGGCGGCGCTTGCCCTAGCTTGGCAATTTGTTCAGGGGAAGCGCGATGGGCCTGGTACTCGGGATCGAATCGAGCTGCGACGAGACCGCGGCGGCGCTGGTGACCGGCGAGCGCCGGATGCTCGCCGAGCGGATCGCGTCGCAGGACGAGGCACATGCTCCCTACGGGGGCGTCGTGCCCGAAATCGCCGCCCGCGCGCATGCCGAGCGGCTCGCGCCGATGATCGAAGGGGTGCTGCAGGACGCCGGGGTCCAACTGGCAGATTGTGATGCAATCGCGGCGACTGCCGGGCCGGGGCTGATCGGCGGGGTCATGGTCGGGCTGGTGACTGCGAAGGCGCTTGCGATGGCAAGCGAAACACCGCTTATTGCGATCAACCACCTGGAAGGACATGCCCTTTCACCAAGGCTGACCGACCCCGAGCTCGCGTTCCCCTACGCGCTGCTGCTGGTTTCGGGAGGGCATTGCCAGATACTGCGGGTCGAGGGCGTGGGCTGCTATCGCCGGATCGCCACGACAATCGACGATGCGCTGGGCGAGGCGTTCGACAAGACCGCAAAAATCCTCGGTCTGGGCTTCCCTGGCGGCCCGGCGGTCGAAAAACTGGCGCGCGAGGGCGATCCCGGGGCTGTGCCCCTCCCCCGCCCGCTGCTCGGCAGCGGCGAGCCGCATTTTTCCTTCGCCGGTCTCAAGAGCGCCGTCTTGCGAGCGCATCACAGCGGCGAATTCGCGGTTGCCGATATCGCGGCCAGTTTCCAGCAAGCCGCGCTCGAATGCGTAACCGACAGGTTGCTTAACGCGTTGAACAGGATGGAGCCCGTCGGCACCGTGGTCGTCGCTGGCGGGGTGGCCGCCAATCAGGCGATCCGCGCGGCACTCGAGCAGCTCGCCGCCGACCGCGCCATGCGCTTCGTCGCGCCGCCGCCATCGCTTTGCACGGACAATGCCGCGATGATCGCCTGGGCCGGTTGCGAGCGTTTGGCCATGAAAGATTTTCAGCCCGACCCGCTCGAAATCGCCGCGAAACCACGCTGGCCGCTCGACCCGGTGGCCGAGCCGGTGCGCGGCGCGGGGGTCAAGGGATGAGCAGCGTCGGCGTCCTCGGTGCGGGCGCATGGGGCACGGCGCTCGCCCAGATGCTCGCCAGCGATGGCCGCGATGTCCTGCTGTGGGCTCGCGAGGAGGAACTCGTAGAGGAAATCAACACGCGGCACACCAATTCGCTGTTCCTTCCTTCGGCGCAATTGTCAGCCGATATCGAGGCCGTGGGCGATCTGGCGCGCATGGCTGAGCTGGCGGTCATGCTGGTTGTCACCCCGGCGCAGCACATGGGGGCGGTGCTCGGCGAAATGCCGTCGCTCCCACGCGACCTGGTCCTGTGCTCCAAGGGCATAGAGGCGGGCA
>JBBSMH010000189.1:0-4459 GCA_038233275.1 Sphingomonadales bacterium
CGGGCTGTCGTCCAGCCGGCTCGACAATGTGCTGGTGCGCGACGAGAAGCTCGCCGTGGGCGTCAGCGCGGGCAATTTCGCCTTCCAGCGCGTCGGCATCCTCAATGTCGGCGCTACCGTGCGGCCGGGCGTCGAACCCGCGACCGTCGAGGCGCGCATGAACCAGTTGATCGACCAGTTCATCGCCGAAGGACCGACTGAGGACGAGGTCCGCCGTGCCGCGACCAGCGCGGTGGCAGGGACGATCCGCGGCCTCGAACAGGTCGGCGGCTTCGGCGGCAAGGCGGTGACGCTCGCGCAGGGCGAGGTGCTCGCAGACGACCCCGAGTTCTACGCGCGGCAGTTGGAAATCCTCGCCACACTGGCCCCGGCGGAAGTCCAGTCTGCCATGGCGCGCTGGATGACTCGCCCGGCGATGACGATGGTGCTCGAGCCCGGCGAACGCGAGGGGACCTACGAGGAAGCCTCCTCGGTCGCCGCAGGCGGAGCGACCGAGCCGGCGGGATCGGACGAAATCACAGTGACCCAGGTGCGGCCCAAGCCGCCGATCGCCGGCGTACCCGAGCTGGACTTCCCCGACATACGGCACACGGCATTGGCCAATGGCATGCCGGTCCATTACGCGCAGCGCGACGCCGTGCCCACGACGCTGGTTTCTCTCTCTTTCGATGCCGGCTCGGCCGCAGACCCGCTCGACAAGCGCGGACTGGAATCGCTCACGCTCGAACTGTTCGACGAAGGCACGACCAGCCTGACCTCGCAGCAGATCGCCGAGGCGCGCGAGCGGCTGGGCGCCAGTATCTCCACCGGCGGCGGCGTCGATCGCTCGACCTTTACCCTCTCGGCGCTGACTCCCAACCTCGAGTCCTCGCTCGAACTTCTGGCCGACATCGTGCGCAACCCGGCCTTCGCCGAGGCAGAGATCGAGCGCGTGCGCGCGCAGACGATCACCGGGATTCAGCAGGAGCTGCGTACGCCCGCCAATATCGCCTCGCGTACGCTTACGCCGATCATTTTCGGCGCCGACACGCCTTATGGCGGGCCGGGCAGCGGCACGGTGGAATCGGTTACGGGTATTACCCGCGCCGACCTGCTGGCGTTCAAGGACCGCTGGATCAGGCCCGACAATGCCGAGCTGTTCGTCGTATCGGACCGCCCGCTGGCCGAAATCCTGCCCGAGCTCAACGCCGCCTTGGGCGACTGGCGTGCCCCGGCAGGGGCAAGAGGAACCAAGAGCTTGGGACAGATGGCGAGCCCGCCCGAGGCGAGCCGCGTGGTGCTGATCGACCGGCCCAATTCGCCGCAGAGCTACATTCTCGGCGGCTATCTGACCCCGGCACGCGGGCAGGACCCGGCGATCATCGACCTGCTCAACGCCAACAACGCGCTGGGCGGCAATTTCCTCGCCCGGCTGAACATGAATTTGCGCGAGACCAAGGGCTGGAGCTACGGCGTCCGCGGTGCGCCCAACATCGCGGAAAATGCGGTCGCTTATTACATCTCGGCGCCGGTTCAGGCCGATCGCACGGGAGACGCGCTCGCGGAACTCATGCGCGAGACACGCGAATTCCTCGGCGATCGCGGCGTTACCGACGCCGAACTGGAGCGGATCATCGCCAAGGAGGTGGGCGAATTGCCGGGCCAGTTCGAAACCTCGCGCGCCGTGCTGGGCGCGATGCAGTCGATCGAGCTCTACGACCGGCCGGACAATTATTACGAGACGCTGGCGGAGCGCTTTCGCAGTCAGACCCGCGCAGGTCTCGACGCAGCGGCGCGCGCGGCGATCGATCCCGATCGCTTCGTTTGGGTCGTCGTGGGCGAGGCGGACAAGGTGCGCCCGCAGCTCGAGGCGCTCGGCCTCCCGCTCGAGGTGCGGCCGATGGCGGGCGCCAATTGACATTGTTGTAAGCGGCGGCAAGAGTCGCCGCCTGTCACATCATCAGGAGATTACGCATGTCTGTTGCCGGAACCTACGATACCGTCGTCAAGAGCCCGATGGGCGACCAGAAGGGCACCTTCACTGTCGTTCCGGGCGATGACGGCGAGACCTTCACGGGCTCGATGGCCGGCGGCATGGGCTCCATGGACGTCAAGGACGGCACCGTGGATGGCGATACGCTAAAC
Organism: Sphingomonadales bacterium; assembly: GCA_038233275.1. GTDB lineage: Bacteria > Pseudomonadota > Alphaproteobacteria > Sphingomonadales > Sphingomonadaceae > Qipengyuania. Next base: position 2,125 of record JBBSMH010000189.1, read on the forward strand.
TGGAAGATGGACATGACCGTGCCCATGCCGATGACGCTAAATTGCACCGCCACGGTCGATGGCGATCAGCTGACGGGCACCGTGAACGCCGGCGCCTTCGGCGACATGCCACTGACGGGCGAGCGCAAGAGCTGAGACGGCTCTACTGCGGAATGATGGGCCGTTGGAGCAATCCGGCGGCCCTTTTTACGGCGCTCGTTATACTTTGCGAATTCACCCTAGGAACAGGGCGCGGCGTCACCATTTAGAGTTTATGGAAACCCGCCTGATCATCGCATACTCGCTCATCGTCGTTCTGGTTCTGGCAGGGGTCGCATGGGCCCTTTACGCGCGCCACAGCACGCGGGATCGCAAGGTGGCGCGTCGGCGAGCGCGCGAGGATGAGGCCCGCGTGAAGCGGCTACAAAACCCGCAATAGCGCCGCGGACGGCGGCAAGCGTCTTTAAAGGAAACCTTTTTCATCTCTCCTTGTTACAGTCGCATGAGAGTAGACGACATTTTTTGCGATGCACAATCAATCGCGTCGCAGTTCCGCGAATTTATCGAAGAGCCCGCCTTTCCCTGCGTGGGGGCGAAATCGGCGCTGGCGCGCGGATCGCTCAAGATCGTTTCCGCGCGGGATATCCGTAGCGCGTGGAACGATATCGAAATCCATGACGATCTGCTGGAGTGGACTTGCGCCTATCGTGAGGAGCCGGGTGGCTTGCGCAGCCTCGCGGTCGTTTTCGCCGAGCCCGCCCGCCTGAGCGAAAGCGAGTTCGAAAGCTGCATGTGGGAGCGCCTCCAATCGCTCGCGGACAAGGATGTCTGGCGCGAGCAGCCCTATGACCGGCGGGTCAGCCCCAATCCGGACGATCCCCATTTCGCCCTGAGCTTCGGCGGCGAGGCCTATTTCGCCGTCGGCCTGCATCCCGGCGCAGCGCGGCCGGCGCGCCGGTTCGCCTATCCGGCGATCGTCTTCAATCTGCACGATCAGTTCGAGCGGCTGCGCGAGGAAGGCCGGTATGAGCGGATGCGCGAACGGATCATCGAACGCGATGTGAAGCTCGCCGGATCGCCCAACCCGATGCTGGTGCGGCACGGCGAGGCAAGCGCCGCCGCCCAATACAGCGGACGTATTGTCCCGGGCGAGTGGCGCTGCCCGTTCGCGGATCCGCGGGACTCGGCGTGACCGAGCGCATTCCGCCCCGCTCGGGAGTCGCCTTCACTCTGCCCGCGGGTTCGCTGTTGCGGGTGATCGATCCCCAGGGCGGTCAGGTCAGCGACCTGCTTGCCTTCATGGCCGGAGACGTCGGGGAGGTTGTCTCGAACGGGCGGACCTTCGATTACGAAGAGACGATCCGCCTGACGCGCGGTCATCGCCTGTGGTCGAACCGTTCGCGACCCATGCTGGAAATCGTTTCCGACACGGTAGGCACTCACGATTTCCTTCTCACCCCATGCAGCGAAGCGACCTTTCGCCATTTCTATCCCGAAAAGCCGGTTCATCGCGGCTGTTTCGGTAATCTCGCTGCGGCACTGGCGCCCTACGGCATTGGCCCAGACACGCTGCCCGTGGCGTTCAACATCTTCATGAACGCTCCGGTGGATGCGGAAGGCGGCATCAAGGTCCTGCCCCCCGCTACGCGTCCGGGCGATCATGTCGAGCTGCGCGCGCTGGCCGATCTCATCATCGGCCTGACGGCCTGTTCGGCCTATGATTCGTGCGGCGGGGACTTCAAGCCCATCGACTTCGAGATCTTCCAGGGCAATGACGAGGGGAAAGCGGGATGACCGACAAGACCGACAGCGACGATGAATTGCTGGAGCTCTGCCTGCACGATCTCCGAGCGGCCCGCGAGGTGGCGAATGGCGCTCTGCCTTAAAGTGGCCGAGACCGCAGGCGCGGATCTGGCGAGCATCGTTCGCACCATTCACGAGGATTATTCCACCAAGATAGAAAAGCTCGCCGAGTTGGGCGCCACGGCGAGGGGAGCGGCCAATCTTTGGATGGCGGGGATTGCCGATGACGCGCTGCGCGACACGCGCACGATCCGCCCCGGCCGGCTTCTCGATACGGCCATCATCGGCGCGGTGCGCAAGGCACTGGCGGCGGACGAGGGGGCGCTCGAAAACCAGCCCGCGGTCGAGAGGCTAAAGGACATGCGCCGCCGAAACCGCGAGAGCGATGCGCGACTGGTGGAATTGCTGGAAGGATTGCACGCGGAGGAGAAAGACTAGCTCAGTTGCCGGCGACTATGCCGAAACGGTTTCCCACACCGGGGAATAACCCTACCCGAGCCGCTCTTTGAGGATCTGGTTCACTACCGCGGGGTTGGCCTTGCCCTGCATCGCC
>JBBSMH010000190.1:0-4452 GCA_038233275.1 Sphingomonadales bacterium
ACTCTCACCTTTGCGCCCGATCATGAGCCCGGCACTGCCGCTCGCGCTTTCCAAGCCGCGGGGAGCGGTCTCGACAAGGCGCGCGCGCTGCAGTGCCTGTCGATGGCGGTCTATTACGAAGCGGCGAGCGAATCGTATGACGGGCAGCGCGCGGTGGCGCAGGTCGTGCTAAACCGCGTCGCGCATCCTGCCTATCCGGCCAGCGTTTGCGGTGTCGTGTTCCAGGGATCGGAGCGCAGCACGGGTTGCCAGTTCACCTTTACCTGCGACGGCAGCCTGGCGCGCAAGCCCTCGCGCCGCGGCTGGGCCACCGCTCAATCGGTCGCGCTGGTCGCGCTGGCGGGAGAGGTGTTCGAACCGGTCGGCTGGGCGACGCATTATCACACCAATTACGTGAACCCCTACTGGGCCTCCAGCCTCGATTACCTGGGGGACATCGGGGCGCACCGCTTCTATCGCTGGAAAGGCCGCGCCGGCCGGGCCGATGCCTTCTCCATCGCCTATCGCGGGGGCGAACCGCTGGCCGCGCCCAAGCAGCGCGCCGCACCCGCTATCCTCGCTGGTCGGGACCGCCCGGGTCTCTCCCGAACGAGTCTTGCTTCCGTAAGTCTTGACCCCCCGCCCTCCGGCCGCGTGCACCTGGCAAGCGGACCTGCCGAGCCGGGCGCCAAGCCCCCGGCACCTCCGCCTCCATCCGACAACCTCCCGGGCGCGGGATCGGTCAAGCCCGAATACGCCCGCAGCGGCCAATGGATTCGCAAGCCCGGCGGGTAAGCATCCGCGCGCCGGAGTTGCGAGCGGGCCGGTTTACCATTCCGAAACCGTCCTGCGGAACGAAGGCTTAGCGGGTCGGCGCCTATCGCGGTTCGACCGGGACGCTTCGTTCCCGTCGGAGCCTTCGCCAATGTCCTTCCATTTCGCCGCTGCCCGTTCGACCGCCAACTCGCCCATCGCGCGCGCGCTTGCGCGCAAAGCCTGCACGATCGCGGCCAACGACAATGCGCCTCTGGCCGGGCAAGAGAGCGGTCCCGCTATTCGCTGGGGCGGGCAGGATCACATGCTCCATGCAGCGCTGCGCCATTTTGCCGAACACGGCATCAGCGCGGCCCGCGAAGCGCGCAAACAGGCCGAGAAGGCGTTCTTCTCGGGTGACCGCCAGGGTTACGACTGGTGGGTCGGCGTATGCCGCACGCTGGATCGGCGACTGGCCGAGGAACTGGTCCGCGAGACCAATTGAGCGGACGCGCGAGCGCGGAGTAGCCCTAGCGCCGAGCTAACCGGTGAAGTTAACGGCGCGATACCGCTGCTTTTGCAGGAAAAATCCGTAAGGCGCGCGTTAACCAAATATCGAGCCTTGCCCCTTAGTGCCGATTGAGATGGCGCAGGAGCAGACCACCACCGGCCTCGCGAGGTTCTGGCAGCGTTCGCGGGCTAGCGACGAATTGTCGGATCGCGTGCGGCTGCTGCTCGTGCGCACCCTCTACACGCAACCCACCAGCCTGGCGATCGGCGCGATCAATGGCGCGGTGACCAGCATGGCGGTCGCCTTCCTCAGCGGTCAGCGCATCTTCTTCATCCTGTGCGCCGTGCTCAGCCTGGTCGCGGTGTTTCGCGTCGCGCTGGCGATGCACCTGCCCGAAGGGGAGACCAGCCAAAATACCAGACGGCTCGAAATCCTCTACGAACTCGGAGCGTTCAGCTACTCTTTCATCCTCGGTCTCATCACCGCACTGACCCTGGTAAGGCAGCTCGACGCCGCGCTCGAAGTGCTGATGGTGGCCAATGCCCTGTGCTACGGCGTGGGCATCTGCGCGCGTAACGCCGGGCGGCCCGCCATCGCGCTTGGTCAATTGGTGCTCGTCTCGCTGCCGGTGTTCGTCGCCTGCCTGATGATCGGCGGCGTGGCGATGCTGCTGCTTGCCGCCACCATCGCGCTGCTGATGCCCGCGATGGCGGCGATCACGCTCAACCTGTTCAAGGTGCTGCGCGAATCGATTGCCTCGGCCGAGCGAAGCCAGGAACTGGCCGAGCGCATGCAACTGCTGGCGCGCAGCGACGTGGTGACCGGTCTCGCCAACCGCGCCGGTCTCAATTACGCGCTCGCCGAAACCCTCGAAGGATTGGGCGACCGCCAGCTCGGGCTGTTCTGGCTCGACCTCGACCGGTTCAAGGAAGTCAACGACCTGTTCGGCCACCGCACAGGGGACCGGGTCCTCGCCGAAATCGCCCAACGCCTGAGGGCGATCCTGCCCCCGAGCGCCGTGATTGCCCGCTTCGGGGGAGACGAATTCGTTCTCGCGACCGAGATCGAGAACCGGCTGGCCTGCGAGAAGCTGGCCACCCGCATCCTCGGTGAGATCACCCGGCCCTTGCGGATCGACGGCGAGCGGCTGGAGATGCAGTCCTCTATCGGCATCGCCACTCGGCCCGAGGACGGAACGAGCGCCGAAACGCTGATGCAGAGCGCCGATCTGGCGCTCTACCATGCCAAGACCAACGGAAAGAACCAGGTCTGCTTCTTCGACAAGTCCATGACGCGCGACCTCGTGCGCCGCCGCGAGATAGAGGAGGAGTTGCGCGCCGCGCTGAAGCGCGACGAGCTGTCGATATTCTTCCAGCCGATCGTCGATCTGGCAACGGGAAAGATCAAGAGTTTCGAGGCGCTGGTGCGCTGGTTCCACCCGGTCAAGGGCGAGTTGAAGCCCGACGAATTCATCCCTGTGGCGGAAGATTCGGGCGCCATCGTGACGCTGGGCAATTGGATCACCACCCAGGCGGCCAAGGCGGCCGCGCAATGGCCCGAAGACGTCACCCTGGCAGTCAATCTCTCACCGCTGCAGATCAAGGCGCCGGGCGCCGCGCTCGGCATCCTCAATGCGCTCAAGGACGCGCGGCTCGATCCGCACCGGCTCGAGCTCGAGGTGACCGAGAGCCTGTTCCTCGAGGACACGCATCATGTCGAGAGCTTCATCGCGGAGCTTTCGGCGGTCGGGGTGCGCTTCGCGCTCGACGAGTTCGGAACGGGATATTCCTCGCTGAGCTACATCAACAAGTGGCCGTTCTCGAAGATCAAGGTCGATCGCAGCTTCGTTTCCGGCCCCGATGTGGGCAAGAAGAGCGAGGCGATCATCCGCGCCGTCGCGGAAATGGGCGCACAGCTGGGTATGGATATCGTCGCCGAGGGGCTGGAAAAGATCGAACAGGTCACGGCGGTGCGAGAGGCGGGCTGCACCCTGGGACAGGGGTATTATTTCAGCCGCGCCGTGCCCGATTACCTCGCCGCGATGCTGCTGGCGCAGGAACGCGACGGCGACGCGAAAATCCACATCCTCGGCGCAGGCTGACTCGCGCTTACTCGGCAAGTCACCTCGCGGAGCACTCGCGCAGAAAAAGGAACCAAGTCTCGCCGGAGGCGTCACTAATATGACGTGTCTGGCGGCGCACCGAACATTGCAATTCGCGCACTTATTGCAATTGCGAACTATTCGCAGAAATACTTCGTGCTGACTCGCGGTTTCGCGGTTGCAATCGTTTCGGCCCGGTCCTAGGCCGCTCGCTACATTCGGCCCGCTCCGACTTCGCGGAACCTCGGGGGCTGGCCGTTTCCGCCCGGTTCCGCGCGCCGCGCAAGAGGACGAGTTCACTCCCATGGCCAAGACCACCGGACGCAAGAAAATAGCGCTGATCGGCGCGGGGATGATCGGCGGCACGCTGGCCCATCTCGCCGCCAAGAAGGAAATGGGCGACATCGTCCTGTTCGACATCGCCGAGGGCATTCCGCAAGGTAAGGCCCTCGACCTGTCGCAATGCGGTCCGATCGAGGGTTTCGACGCCAGGATTACCGGCACCAACGATTACGCCGATATCGCCGGTGCCGATGTGGTGATCGTCACCGCCGGCGTGCCGCGTAAACCGGGCATGAGCCGCGACGACCTGCTCGGCATCAACCTCAAGGTGATGAAGGCGGTCGGCGAAGGCATCAAGAACAACTGCCCCGACGCATTCGTGATCTGCATCACCAACCCGCTCGACGCGATGGTCTGGGCGCTGCGCGAATTCTCCGGCCTGCCGCACAACAAGGTAGTCGGCATGGCAGGCGTGCTCGATTCCGCGCGCTTCGCGACCTTCCTGGCGTGGGAATTCGGCGTGAGCGTCAAGGACGTGAACGCTTTCGTCCTCGGCGGGCATGGCGACACGATGGTGCCGGTCACCAGCTACACCACGATTTCGGGCATTCCAGTCAACGACCTCGCCAGGATTCGCGGCATTCCCGAGGACCGGATCGACGAGATCGTCAAGCGCACGCGCGGCGGCGGCGGCGAGATCGTCGGCCTGCTGAAGACCGGCAGCGCCTATTACGCCCCCGCCACCAGCGCCATCGCCATGGCCGAGGCCTATCTCGGCGACCAGAAGCGCATCCTCCCCTGCGCCGCCTTCGTCCAGGGCAAATAT